>CAYUDB010000042.1:0-15229 GCA_964443405.1 uncultured bacterium
ATAGACGCCGTAAGTTAAGCCTTTGTCTTGGTATGCTACGCCGTAAACGCCGGCGCTGTTGTCTGCCGCAGAACCGGTGACGCCCCAAACGCCATAGCTCACGCCACCTTCGTCGATGTCTGCAATGCGTGTTTCGCCAAAAACACCGGCGGAAGAATCGGATACGGAATTCGTGATACCGTAAACGCCGTATGTGGCGCCCGAATCGCCCGCAGCTTCGCCCGCTACGCCTGCGGAATGACTACCTTTCGACAAAATGCTGCCCACAACGCCGAAAACTCCCGCATTTGTGGCTTGCGATTCTCCCAAAATGCCGATTGCACCAATCGTATTTGCTTTATTCACACCGCGTATGCTCGCCAATGCAGACAACGATGTAGTGGCAGAGTAAATACCTTGAGTAGAATCAGGTTGTGCGCTTAGGAGTACTACCAGTTCGTCAGCAATTGTGCGCAACTCAATTTTGCCGTTCGACGGCACAGTGGTTAATCGAGAGTCATCACCAGCACGCATGCGTGCAGAACCGCCCAAAACCAGCGGATTTGGAACAGTGCCCGAAGCCGATATTCGGATTTTATTGCTATCGGGCATGCCGATAATTTCGATGTTGGTGCCAGCTTCGATTGAAAAATTGCCATTTGCAGCCGGTGCCACACCTTCGATAGTGTTCACCGACGAGAGCGAATATGCCGATGCACCAAATTCTATGCGATTATCCATGTCCTCTCCGTCGAGAGACATGCCAAGCCAAAGTTGCCTATCAAACGATATCGTAAGTGGTTCCACTTCGCCTATCATTATGCTGTAACTGCCTTCACTATCGAAAGTAACACTCGGATGCGTCTCCGACCATATCGCCACACCACCAGAATGAGCTTCAAAAATGCTCACTGTCATCGAATGTGTTCCGGTAACCGGCATTCCGGCATCTGAGTAGATGGTCCCTTGAAAATGAACTTTGCGCGGAGTTTGAGCAATAAGTAGAACCGAAAAAGCAAAAAGCAAAGTGAATGCAAAAATACGTCTCATGTGTGCCTCCATTTGTTAACGAACCAATATTATTTTTTTCGAAACTGAGCTTGTAGTTGAATTGATTTTGATAAGATACATACCTGTAGGTTGATCAGTTGCATCCCATTTGAATTCATGGCAACCGACATCACACATTTGATTTTTTTCGAAAACCATTTTCCCGTCGATGGAAAAAATTATCATGTGTATTTGATCGGGTTTTGGTATTTCGAAAGAAATGCTTAGGCTGGAGTTGAAAGGCATGGGATATAATGCCGAGATTTGCAAACTTTTTTGTGGTTTTTGCGCGCTGTTCTCCTCGATTGAGGTGCCGACACCGACGTTAATTTGTCCGATGTTTGCAGAAAAATTGGCACTGCGCATGCTGCCTGTTATGTTTTGTCCAATTGAAGTGTTGCCGCTAAAGTGTGCAGAATGAATCCGTCCACCGCCGTTATCGAAAATATAGTTGCGCAGCACCTCACCATCTGCCAAAACACAGCACATTACCAAAAGCAAAATGATCCTCATAAATCCTCCTTTTTGCGAATCCCGATACACTGCAATTTAACACATATTGGTTTTGTACAAAATGGGAAAAAAACGTGTCTTTTGAATCTTTCTCCACAAAATCATAAAATTTGCCAATTCTACTTTCTGCGCAAGTTGTACACAATTAAGACATTCGGCTAGCGCAAATAAGTGGTTTTGTGATAGTGAAAAATTAGTGACCGAAAAACTTTGCCATTGTCGGGTATTTGGAAATTATAGTATTTTTTGCGCATGGATTTGCAAAAGTAGCGAACTTTTTACAAGTTTTTTCGGCATCTTTGCGATTATCTAGTTCTAAAAGTGATAATATTTTGGCACAATAGAGTTCTTGAAGCTCATTCCTTTTTGCGCCATCGCTATTGCCAAACGATGTAATCTGAGCTTCCGCATCTTTCAACGCGATAGTGTATTTACCAGTGCGCACAAAATACAACGGTGCAAATGATTTTAATTTGAGTGAATCAAGTTTGGCATCGGAGATGTTTTGAGTTATGTATTTGTCGTCGCCACGCCATAAGGCGAGTTTTGATAACATACGCTCATGTCGCCATTTTATATCTGGGGCATTTGCAAAAAGGCTTTCGGCACGAACAAATTCTCCGCGCAAAAGAGCAATTTCACCCAAGACTTCGTCGCGAGCAAAGTGTTTGCTCATGTTTTTTGCCATTTCCTCTGCACGAGCATAATTACCACACCGAATTGCCGCAAGCCCATAAGATAGTTCCACAGTCCACATGACGTTAACAACAGAGCGCTTGGAATATGCGCCAAAAACTTTTTCGACATCATCACATCTGCCAACAAAACCAAGCAAACTAAACAATGTTGCAAGATAATTTTCGTGATTGTTGAAAGTTTCTACAAGATCACAGCTTTCGTCTATGTAGTTTTCCACGTCGAAATCTACATTGCCGTTTGCCATGTTGCCAGAAGCGAGTTCTGCCAATACTTTCGCATTGAAAACAGCGCGCACACTGCCTGCTATCACGGTTCGCTCGGGAAAATCTCCCGACATCGTATCCAAAACCCGCAGTGCAGTTTGAGCATCACAAAACCTGTTTTTGCGCACAAAGTTATAGACATCAAAAAGCTTTGCCAAAACCTTAGCGCGTTTATTTGCGGCAACAGCGGCTTCGGATGTGCTTAATCTCTTGTCGGTAAATCGATTGCCAAGGGCATCGAATTTTGCACTTTCGCCTTTTGAATAAAGCATTACCACACTATCTGTTATCGTAAAGGAGTCACATTCTTCAAAATCATCAATTACCCGATAATAGTCCTCACGCAAAGCATCTATTCCGCCCTCTTTAGTCCATATGGGCGCTGCGGCAACACCAATTCCTTTGGAAAAATCGAGCTTCGTAATAACCATGCACCAGTTGAGATTTGTGTTTGTGCCCAGAAAAATCGCTGTTTTCGGTGCTACAATTTTGAACTCACCGCCACCAGCATTGTACCAACACGCCCCGTGAAAAGCTTTATCGCGCATGTCGTATTCGGCAAATTTCAACGCAAAAGGAAACCACCCATCTATGCCAGCACCGTAGTAGAGTTCGTCGTTGCCATCCACGTCCGAATCGCACACCAAAATCTCGGTTACATGATAAACTTGCATATCGGACATTTCATTTTTCCACAAACAATTGTTGCGCAAAGTATCGATATACTGCACTTTGCCCGTTTCGTCGTAAATAGTAACCGTCGCTTTACTCATTTTTGCATCTGGAGTATTTTTTGCTACAACAACGAAGTTTTTATCTTTGGTAACAAGCTTTAGAACATCGGCATCATTTGGCGAATAAGGATTTTCAAGTGTGAATGTTTTGTAAGTTATGTTTGCGAAATTTTTAATTAATAGTCGTTCACCATTTGCAGAAATCACATATTTATTTGGCAAAAAAGCATGCAGTGCAAAAACAATGCTCGCAATCAAAACTGCTGCACCAACAGCTTTCACTCTGCGCATTGTCGCTTGCCATTTAAGTCCATAAGGTTTTTTCCCGCTATCGTAGAACTCGTAAACAACCACCTTTTCCGAAAACCCTTTCACGCTCACTTTGCCACAATTGAGCACTTCAATTGGTAAATCGACATTTTTTAACCAACCTGCGGCGCTATCATATACCGACTGTGAAGCTAAAAGTTGCCCACCTTTCGCTAAAGACATTATACGTGAAGCGAGATTCACATGTCTGCCGAAAATATCGGGGCTGAGAGCATTTTCGTGCGAAACCTGACCCATGTTCAAACCAATGCGCACACGTAAAGTGTAATCGCCAACTGTAAGGTCATTTTTGTGTTCGTCGAGCTTGTGCAAAAACTCGTTTGCTTTTGCAATAGCCGTAGATGGTTCTGCGAAAACCGCCAAAAACGAATCGCCAATTTGCTTGATTACTTCGCCCGCATGATCTTCAGAAATTGTTTGCAGAAAAAGTTCGTCGTGAATATGGCGCAAACGACTCGAAACAATATCGCCCACTTTTTCGGTAAATGCTGTGTAGCCTTGTATGTCGGTAAACATAACAGTAAGTACTGCTGTGTTTTTCGAACGACGAAACCCTTCGACTTTGCGTATTTCCGTGTTATCGAAAACAGGAAAAGTTTTTTCATTTTCAGGCTTCATACCACCCTCACAAAAGTAATAATAAACAATTTACTTCATTTTTTGAAAAATACAAACTTTTGTCGTGAGTTATATCGCCTGTTTTCGATGCTTTGTCAATACACATAGAAAGTATTTTTGTGTGCAAAATGGTTTTAGTGATTACAGCAAAAATGAAGCTCTTGCAGCAGTGAAATTGCATTAGTTCTCGATAATGAGTTTCGATTCTTAATGAAAAAAACATTATGAACAGTAAGAAAAAGTGTTTGAGCATTTATTTTTTGAAGTAAATTAGGTTGCCCCAAAAAAGCAGTCAGGAGGAAAGCATGAGAAGGATTCTCGTTGCGGGCAACTGGAAAATGAACTTGACTCACATCGAAGCCACCACACTCGCAAACGAGCTTGCCGAAAAGATAGGCGATGTGCTCTATTGTGATGTCGCAATATTTCCGCCATTTGTGTTTATCGATGCGGTTTGGAGCGCACTCGATGCAGTAAAAACACGCATAACCGTTGGCGGACAAAACATGCACCACGAAGCATCGGGTGCTTTCACAGGCGAAATCTCGGCAGACATGCTCAAATCTGTCGGCGCCGAAATGGTACTACTAGGACATTCCGAGCGCAGACACATTTTCGGCGAGGACGACGAGTTTATCAACTTAAAAGTCCAGCGCGCACTCGACGCAGGAATAACCCCAATCCTGTGCGTTGGCGAAACACTTGAGGAAAGACAATCGGGCAAAACCAATGAAATAATCCTCGAACAACTCCGCTCCTCTCTCGACGAAATCTCACTCGAAAACCCAAACGACCTAATCATCGCTTACGAACCTGTTTGGGCAATAGGCACAGGTGTAAACGCAACACCCGATCAAGCACAAGAAGTGCATGCTTACATTCGCTCGGTTATGCCGATAATACTCGGCGATTTCGATAATTACGAGTTCGCAAAAAAAATGCGCTTACTCTACGGCGGTTCTGTAAAACCCGAAAATGCAAAGATGCTTCTGAATAAACCAGATATCGATGGTCTTTTAGTGGGCGGAGCAAGTCTTTCGGCAGATGGTTTTGCAGCTATTGTTCGCGCCGCAAAGGACGTGAAAAAGAATTGACAGATATCGAACTCATTGCCATAGACGTCGATGGAACACTAATCGGCGACGATCTAAAAATTGGTGAGCAAACCAAAAAAGCTATTTTCGCTGCTCGTCAAAAAGGAATCGCCATAACTCTCGCTACAGGCAGAATGCTTTCTGCTGCGTCACAATACATCGACGAACTAAAGCTTAAATTGCCAGCTGTGGTGCTAAATGGTGCACTCGTCCGTTCGGTAGATGGTGAAGAAATCTATCACCGAAGGATATCGCACGAAACATTTGCCAAAATAATGCCACATATCGAAAACTCCTCCGCTGCATCGTTGGTGGTGCTGGGCGATAGGTCGTTTGGCTGGAATGTAACCGAAGAATTGGCTCGTATTTTTTCGGCATGGATAGTAAACATCGAATTTGTCGAGCCAAAACAGGCACCACAATGCCCTACACTAATTCTCATCAGCGGCGCCGAACAGGACGTTTTGCCCGCATTCGAGAAAATACGTGAATATGGTAAAGATGAATTTGAAAGTTTTATGTTTCATTCCATTCGCTACAACCCATTGTGGTATCTCGAAATTCGCCCTGCCGCAACAAACAAAGGCAAAGCTCTCGAAAAACTATGCGCTCACATTGACGTTTCACCACAAAAAACTCTCGTCATAGGGGATTTCCTCAACGACATGGGCATGTTCGAATTTGCTGGTTTTGGTGCTGCACCAGCAAATGCTCACGATTCCATTAAAACACTTTCTCAATACGTATCTCCAAAAAGTTGCGCTGAAGACGCTGTAGCGGATATTCTAGAACACTTTGTTCTGTAAACTTGCTCCGTTCAAACTGCCGACAAAAAAAACAAACTCTGCTGTGCACCTGAAATCAAGCGATGTAGGTGCAACAATTCGAACTGCGGCAAAAAGCACAAGCTTTCAAAAGGAAGCATCACAAAAAATCGAGGACACATGCCTGTACTTTTGAGAGTGTTTTTCATCGAGATAACCTTTGCCGACATAATCGACATCGGCATTATGGCTGCTGGAATTTACACCTTGCTTTCGCTCATGCAAGGAACACGTGCGCGCGCCATGCTTTTGGGGATGGTTCTTCTTATCATTGGTGCGGTTATCGCCTATTGGCTCGACCTTATTACTGTGTCGTGGGTAATCCAACGTTTGGGCACTGTGTGGGCGCTTGGTTTTTTAATTGTGTTTCAACCCGAACTGCGTGACATACTTACGCGTTTGGGCAATAGTGGCATTTTCCGCGCTTTTTCTCGCGAGGATTCTTCTGCCGTAATCGATGACCTTATAACAGCAACACGTCTGCTTGCCGACAGCAAAATTGGTGCACTAATTGCCGTACAACGACAAGTGCCACTTGATGTTTTCGTATCCACAGGCAAACCTATTGGAGCAGTGCTCACACCAGAGCTTCTGGGCACCATTTTTGCCCCGCACACTCCTCTTCACGACGGTGGTGTAGTTGTTGTTGGAAATAAAATAGTCTGCGCTGCTGCAGAGTTTCCGCTCACCGAAAATCAACGCTATCGCCGCACACTTGGTATGCGGCATCGTGCTGCTGTTGGCATATCGGAGCAAACCGATGCAGCTACAATTGTCGTTTCCGAAGAAACAGGCGGCATATCGCTTGCCGTGCGCGGATATCTTCGACGAAATCTCAGCCCTGAAGCGCTCAAACGCCTGCTCGAAGTCATTCTCTCCGACAGCAAAACCGCCGACACCAATATCCATCCCCAATAGTGCACATTATCTGCCATTCCCACCACTTACCTTCATTAAATCTTTGTCGGAGTTTTCTGCCAGAGTTTTTTGTCGGATCCTAAGGCTCTTGCTCTGGTTTCGATTTTCTATAAGTTGAAAAACAGCACATAGCGGAGTAAAATTTTGCTGGCATTTGTTGCCACTATTATGATTTTCTGGGTTCAGTAAAACTGCTCCAAAAATAACAGAAGTATTCTAATCGCGACACCAAGTCTTCTGTTCTTTAGAAAATAGGCACAAAAATTATTGTCGCAATTATTTACCGACTCACCAGTTCTCTTACATACAAAACCCAGATTAGTTTCAATTTGTCGATTCAATTAGCTTCATTAACAATCGTAATATGAAGAATTAAAATGGTGTAGCTGTGAAAATCACTCATTGGTGCCTCGATAAAAAAATTGCGAAAAGGTTTTTAGTGAATATTTTTGAACGGTATTGCGTGGCACTGTTAACTAACTTGAACAAAACGGAGGAAAAGTGAACATTCTGGTCATCAACAGCGGCAGCTCTTCAATAAAATATCAATATTTTGCAAGCGGCGAAGAATTACCACAAGTGAAAGGTTTGATCGAACGCATAGGCATAGAAGGCTCGAAGCTCACTCACGAGAAAATCAATATGCCAAAGCTCAAACTCGAAACACCAATTCCCGACCACAAAGCCGGAATAAAACTCATCCTCGATTTGCTAGTGCACCCAGAGCATGGAGTTATTTCCTCTTTGGCTGAAATTCACGCTGCAGGTCACAGAGTTGTTCACGGTGGCGAGGATTTCAAAAGCTCAGTGATACTCGACGACCATGCCATGCACACTATCGAAGAAAACTCCGCACTAGCCCCACTTCACAATCCACCAAATTTGCTTGGCATTCGCGCGGTGCAGGAGCTTTTGCCACAAATACCAAATGTCGCAGTTTTCGACACAGCATTTCACGGAACTTTGCCCGAAAAAGCGTTCATATACGCTTTGCCTTACGAATATTACGAAAAATATAAAGTGCGCCGTTACGGTTTTCACGGCACTAGCCACGATTACGTTTCGAATGAAGGTGCGAAATTATTAGGCAAAAATCGCGAAGAACTTAAAATCGTCACCTGCCATTTGGGCAACGGTGTATCGCTCTGTGCAGTCGATTGTGGCAAAAGTGTCGATACTTCGCTCGGCTTTGGAACAATGTGCGGCATACCCATGGGCACACGAGCAGGCGATTTCGACCCTGCCATCATGCTTTATATAATGGAAAAAGAAGGCAAAACCGCTGCCGATCTCAAAAAGATCATTTATAACGAATCGGGCTTGAAAGGCGTTTCAGGGCTTACAAACGACATGCGCGATGTTGAACAAAAAGCTTTTGTCGAAAAAGATCACAAAGCTCAACTTGCTCTTGATATCTATGCTTATGCAGTCAAAAAATACATTGGCGCCTACGCAGCTGCTATGAATGGTCTCGATCTCGTTGTTTTTGCTGGCGGAGTTGGCGAAAACGGTTGGGAAATGCGCGAAGCGGTTTTGCAAAACATGGAGTTTCTTGGCATCGAACTCGACGTAGAGGGCAATAAGTTCAAAGGACAAAAACGCATTATTACAAAACCACATTCGCGAACTGCTGCAGCAGTTGTGCCTACAAACGAAGAGCTTATGATAGCAAAAGATACCGAAAAACTCGTGCAAGAGCTTTTGGGCAAATAGATTTATTTATTGCTCAAAACCGGTAACTGTTTTATTGATATTAAAAATCTCTCTCTCGAAACATTTCGCAAAAAAAGCGCTTGACGGGAGCGCTTTCAAAACAAATAACGGGGTAGTTCAATGGACGAGGAAAAGAAAAAAAAGCTCGCAGAGCAAAACGAGAGGTGGCGTGAGAAAAGTTTGAAACCTTTCGTGGCAAAAGCACCCGAACGCGACAATATAGTCGATTCGAGTTGGCGGCGCATCGAAGAGCTGTATTTGCCAAACGATACCGATGAAGCATACGACGAAAAGCTCGGTTTCCCGGGAGAATTCCCGTTCACACGTGGAGTTTATCCTTCGATGTATCGCGGCAAATTTTGGACAATGCGCCAATATGCGGGTTTTGGCACTGCAGAAGAGTCGAACACGCGATACAAATTTTTGCTCGAACAGGGACAAACTGGTTTATCTGTAGCTTTCGATTTGCCCACACAAATCGGTTTCGATTCGGATGACCCGATAAGCTTTGGCGAAGTTGGCAAAGTTGGCGTCGCCATCGACACTCTCGACGATATGGAAACGCTTTTCGCAAACATCCCTCTCGACAAAGTCTCCACATCGATGACAATAAACGGTACAGCCTCGATTTTGCTTGCAATGTATATCGCAGTTGCCGAAAAACAGGGCGTGTCCAGTACCGAACTCCGTGGCACAATTCAAAACGATATTCTCAAAGAATACGCCGCACGCGGAACATATCGTTTTCCACCAAAGCCTTCCATGCGCCTCATAACAAACATTTTCGAATACTGCGCCAAGAATTTGCCCAAATGGAACACCATTTCAATATCGGGCTATCACATTCGCGAGGCAGGTTCTTCGGCAATTCAAGAAGTGGCATTCACCCTTGCCGACGGCATCGAATATTGCAAAGCGGCAATCGAAGCAGGTTTGAGCATCGACGAGTTTGCCGGCAATTTGTCTTTTTTCTTCAACGCGCACAACAATTTGCTCGAAGAAGTTGCAAAGTTCCGCGCAGCGCGTCGCATGTGGTCAAAAATAATCCGCGACCGCTTTGGTTCCAAAAACCCGAAAAGTCAAATGCTCCGTTTCCACACTCAAACCGCAGGTTGTACCCTCACTGCTCAACAACCCGATAACAATATTGTCCGTGTGGCAATTCAAACCCTTGCTGCAGTTTTGGGCGGAACCCAAAGTTTGCACACAAATTCTCGCGACGAAGCACTAGCTTTGCCCACAGAAGATTCCGTTCGTGTTGCACTGCGCACACAACAAATCGTCGCTTACGAATCGGGAGTTGCCGACACACCAGACCCACTTGGTGGATCGTATTTCATCGAAAAGCTCACCGATGACATCGAACAACATGCTTGGGAATATATCGAGAAAATCGACAAAATGGGCGGAATGACCGCAGCTATTGAGAAAGGCTTTGTGCAAAAAGAGATTCAAGACTCTGCATACAAATATCAACGCGATGTTGAAGATGGTAAGCGCATTATTGTAGGTGTGAACAAGTTCCAAATCAAAGAGCCACCTGCAAAGGGTCTGCTCAAAGTGGACATCTCCGTCCAAGAGCGACAAATTGCCAAACTCAACGCAGTAAAAGCCAAACGCAACAACGAAAAAGTTGCCGAATTGCTCGCCGAACTCGAAAAACTCGCGCACACCGATGCCAACCTCATGCCACAGATTGTCGCCTGCGTTCGTGAGTATGCGACAATTGGTGAAATCGCGGGCACACTGCAAAAGGTTTTCGGCGAATATAAAGAAAACGTCATTTTGTGAGGGTCGTATCGATGGAAAGAAAAATAAGAGTGCTCATAGCCAAACCCGGTCTCGATGGTCATGACCGTGGCGCGAAATATGTTGCGCGTGCACTTCGCGATAAAGGTTACGAAGTCATCTACACAGGCATCAGACAAAGCCCTGCGGCAATTGTCGAAACTGCCCTGCAAGAGGATGTGGATTTCATTGGATTATCGTTGTTGTCGGGTGCACACAATGCGCTTTTTCCGCAAATTACAAAACTTTTGCACGAGCGCAATGCCGATGATATCATCGTTTTTGGCGGTGGCGTCATTCCCGAAGAAGACTATGATTTTCTCATGGCAAACGGTATTGCCGCAGTTTTCGGTCCCGGAACGCCAATTGAAACCATCGTAACATTCATCGAAAAAAACAAACACGCATAAACCAACAGACTGTGCTGCTTATCGGCATACGCCACTCGATATATGTATGCAATTGTTGCCACAAAAAAACCACCAAGCTTTTGCTTGGTGGTTTTTTGTTAATACATTAGCTACTGTAATTTAATGAAGCCGATTGCCTTGCATGTTAGATTGCAAATTATGTTAATGCATCAAGAGCACTAACTCAAGGCGAAACTGTGCCAACTCATTGCAATGTTGATTCGGGCAAAGCAGTTGGATTATCTTCAAGCGCCGAAAGAAGCACTGCAAACTCGTATTCGTCAAATTCGCGCTTCAGTTTTTTTCGGTTGGCAACAACTGGTGCATAAAGATCTTTTTTGCGTTTCTCCAAAAAAGGTTTTGCCACAGCGGGAAATAGTTCGAGCAAAAGTTCTTCTTTTTCGGTTTCGGCTAAACGCACACCTTCACCCAGCTCGGGTAAAAATGGATTTTCGGCAAAAGCATGATCTTTGGGAGTAAAAGGTTTTTCCTCTGCCGAGCCTGTAATTTTCTTGCGGAACACAGGATCGACGGGATATGGCGTTTTGCCATAACCACCTTGCACAAGATTGTAAAACTGATTTGAAACAGTAGTGTAAGGTGCCTTGCCCTGCGCCACATCCACAACATACGCAACTGCTTGTACACCAACAATTTGACTTGTAGGTGTTACAAGTGGTGGCAAACCCGCATCGAGGCGAACTGTAGGCACATGCTCCAAAACTTCGTCGAACAAGTGCCCCATTTTTGCAGCCTCAAGCTGTGCGACCATATTTGTGTACATGCCGCCAGGTATTTGAGCCAAACGAACTTTATCGTTTGGTGGCGGAAAATTGAAATGCTTTTCGATAGCCTGACAAAGTGTTGTGGTTGTGTCGAAATCGTTTTTTTCCGCTGCGGCAATGGCATCGGCAAACATTTTATCAATTTCGTACGAAAGCGTGTAATTGCTTATATCGAATTCGATTGGAAGCATTTTTTCGGTATCAAAAGCCGCAAGTTCTACACGCATTTTGCGCAGTTCGCGTTCGATGCGGGCAACAGCTTTCAGATCGATGTCAATGTCGAAGCCAAGTTTTTGCGCAAAAATACAGATTAGCTCAAAAGCCGGTGCAGCAGGTCCACCCGAGAAACTCCAAATAACTGTATCGATGATGTCCGCACCGTTCAAAAGTGCGCACAAAACCGACGACAACCCAAAACCAGGCGTACAATGTGTGTGAAAGTCCACAGGCACTTTTAGTTTGCGTTTGAGCGCCGAAATAACGTGTGCCGCACTTTCAGTATCGACTAAACCTGCCATGTCCTTTATCGAAACCATATCGGCACCAAGTTGCTCGAGACGAACAGCTTTTTCCACAAAGTAATCGACAGTGAAAATTTTGGGTGGTATCTTGCGCCCTTCGAAGGTATCGCCAGGCTTGAGATGCGGTGGAAATTTTGGGTCAACTGTATAACAAACTGCGCAGTCGGCAAGCCCACCGTTTTTGTGAACCACCTCAATAGTGTGTTTCATGTTCTCGATATCGTTGAGCGCATCGAAAATACGCATTATGTCGATGCCCGATTTTATGGCATTGCGATTGAAACCTTCGACTATGGAATCGGGATAAGGGTTGTAACCGAAAAGGTTTCTGCCACGCGAAAGAGCTGTGAGCTTCGATCTTGTGCCTATACCCGCCTTGATAGACTCGAGACGCTCCCAAGGATCTTCTGCGAGGTAACGCATTATGGAATCGGGAACTGCACCTCCCCAAACTTCCATAGCATAAAATCCTGCACTGGCGAACATAGGTAGAACCCTGTCCACTTGTTTTTGCGTCATGCGCGTGGCAAACTGCGATTGTTGACCATCACGCAATGTCAGATCACGTATGAGCAATTTTTTTGCCATTTGTCACCTCATTTTTTGTCAGCGCCTACGGCGCCCCTTAGTAAGGGTTTTTTGAAATCTCCAACTGGCATTTAGCAAACTGCCAACTGGCACGCGCTGATGTGAATTAGGCGATGGTTATGGAGCTGTCGAGATAAACATCTTGTATGGCATTGAGAATATCGATGCCATCGGACATTGGCTTTTGGAAAGCTTTTCTGCCTGAGATGAGTCCCATGCCACCTGCTCGCTTGTTGATGACAGCAGTTTTTACTGCCTGCGCGAGGTCATCCTTGCCAGATGCGCCGCCAGAGTTGATCAGACCGATTCTGCCCATGTAGCAGTTGACAACTTGATAGCGTGTAAGATCGATGGGATGATCGGAAGTGAGTTGCTCGTAAACGAGCTTGTGCGTTTTTGCAAAATTAATAGCGGTGAAACCACCGTTATTTTCGGGTAGCTTTTGTTTTACTATGTCTGCCTCGATTGTAACTGCAAGGTGATTGCCTTGCGCGGTGAGATCGGAGGCAACATGGTAATCTGCGTCTTTGGTTTTGAACGCAGGATTGCGCAAATATGCCCAAAGCACAGTGAAAAGCCCTAAAGAATGAGCGTACTCAAAAGCTTCGGAAATTTCGATAATTTGGCGGTTCGACTCTTCGGAGCCGAAGTAAATTGTGGCGCCTATGCCAACTGCACCCATGTCAAAAGCCTGATCTACTGAGGCAAAAAGTATTTGATCGTGCTTTTCGGGGTAAGTCATAAGCTCATTGTGATTCACCTTGACGATGAATGGGATTTTGTGCGCATATTTGCGAGCAACGATACCCAAAACTCCAAGTGTTGAGGCAACTGCATTGCACCCACCTTCGACAGCAAGGCGAACAATATTTTCGGGGTCGAAATAGATGGGGTTTGGCGCAAAAGATGCGCCAGCAGTATGCTCTATGCCCTGATCGACGGGCAAAATCGATACGTAACCGGTATTTGCCAATCTGCCATGAGAAAAAAGCGTTTGCATATTGCGCAAAACAGCCGCGTGCCTATCGGATTGAACGAAAATACGGTCGATAAAATCGGGACCGGGCAAATGTAACATGCTTTTGTCCACAGTGTGGCTTTGATGATCGAGGAAAAATTTGTTCTCTTTGCCGAGCAACTCACGAACATTGATCATAAGACACCTCTCTTAAAAATTATCTATTTTGCCAATATAGATATTTTTGTGCACAAAGCGAATTTTTTTAACATTAGAACGCCGTATATTTTGCGCTAGATGCAAATAAAACCACACAGAAAAGCGCACGGCGGAAAAATAACTTGTCTAAAAACCATGCTCGCATAAGTTTTGAGCAAGCTTTTACTAGGGAAAAAATGGATTCGATTAAAATCTTGCAATTGCTTGCCAACTTAGAGGAAAAACGTACAGAACTCGAAAAACAGCTTGAAGAAAGCTCGATGTCGGGAGATTTGGAGAAAATACGTGCTTATTCACGCGAATACAAAAAAATTGACGAGCTTTTGAGCTTTCGAGTCGAGTATTCTCGACTTGTAGAGCACGTATCCGAAGATGAAACACTCGCCACAGGCGACGATGAACTTGCCGAGATAGCGCGAGAAGAATTGCCCGAGCTTGTGGCAAAAAAAGATGCACTCGAAGTTCGAATACTTGCACGACTGCTGCCCGCAGAAGAGGCAGAGGGCAAGCCCGTTATCGTGGAAATTCGTGCGGGCACAGGTGGCGAGGAAGCGGCGCTTTTCGCAGGGGACCTTTTTCGCATGTACAGCCGTTATGCAGAAGCCACTGGTTGGAAACTTGAAGTTTTAGATTCAAATGAAACTGAGCTTGGCGGATTCAAAGAAATAGTTTTCGAGCTTTCGGGTGAAGATGTATATTCAAAAATGCGTTTCGAATCTGGGGTTCACCGTGTTCAGCGTGTGCCCACAACAGAATCTGGTGGACGAATTCACACATCAGCGGCATCAGTTGCGGTTTTGCCTGAGCTTCCCGAGGAAAGTGTGAATATTGACGCTGATGACCTGCGCATTGACACATATCGCGCGGGCGGACATGGTGGACAAAACGTGAACAAAGTCGAAACGGCTATTCGCATAACGCACATTCCCACAAATATTGTCGTTACATGTCAAAAAGAACGCTCGCAACATAAAAATAAAGCGCTTGCACTGCAAATACTTGCGTCAAAACTCGCCGAGATGGCACGTGCACAATCGCAAAGCAAAACCGAATCGGAACGCCGCTTACAAGTGGGCAGCGGAGATAGATCGGAAAAAATTCGTACATACAATTTTCCGCAAAATCGCCTCACCGACCACCGTATCAATTGGACAAGTTACAATCTTGCAGAGCTCATGCAAGGCAACTTAGACGATCTTTTTGCAGCATTAGAAGCATTTTGGGC
>CAYUDB010000043.1:0-14981 GCA_964443405.1 uncultured bacterium
ATCGACCGCGTTACTGTCATCGAAAAATGTGTGGATGAAATCTCTGCAAACTTCGAACAGGCAAGTAACACTCGTTTCGAAAACTTTCGACACAAAATTGCCGAGCTTTTAGCCGATATTGCAATTGATGAAATGCGTATTGTTCAAGAGGCAGCAATATTGAGCGCCAAAGCCGATTGCACCGAGGAAATAGTTCGACTAAGGGCACATCTCGAAAAAATGCGGCACACTCTTTCGGCTAGCAAACCTGTAGGTAGCTTGTTGAATTTCATATTGCAGGAATGCCATCGCGAAATAAACACCATCGGCTCCAAAAACGACCTTTTATCAGTATCAAAACTCGTAGTTGAAGTCAAAGAACAAATAGAACGCATACGCGAGCAGTGCAACAACATCGAATAAATACTTATAAACTCGCGTGCACAATTAACATAACAAAGCAGTTCTTTTTATAACTGCGTAGTTTATTTTCAAAACACCCGATGTGAACAGAGCATGATGAGATATATCTCTTCCATAGCACTGATACTTTTCGGTGCAACGTTGATTTTTGCGGTATTGGCACAAACCGAAGGCGACCTTGCGTCTGACGATTGGTTTTTGCCACCACCTTCTGAAGTAACCCATCCTCTGGGACCTTTTGCCGCATGGTTATCTATGCGCCTGTATTCCTCATTGGGCTATGCTTCTACTATAGTAGGTGCATTGGCAACGCTCTGGGGTATATCGCGGCTTTTCCGTTGGAAAGCAAAACTGCCAGCGATAATAACATTTTACGCTTTCGGTTGGCTTTTGGCGCTTTCGCTACCTGCCGCCCTGATAACTGGCGATGCAGTAACACCATTGCTCGGAAATTTTGGGCACTTTTTGGCAGACACCTTATCCCCTCTTGGTTTTGCAAAATTCTTACTTGCCTTTTTAGTTTTTGGTGCCTGGTTTTTTGCTGCATCAGGCATAGGTTTCGAGAAACCATTTGGCGTTTTGCGCTCAGCTTTCGACACTGCTATTTCGGCACCATCAAAATATCGCGATTTAAAAAATGAACGTGATCGTTCTCAGCGCACACAAATGCTCGAAGAGAATAAAAAACGCGCATCCGAAGTAAAACAGAAGCCTTCAGTGCTCGATTCGCGGCGCAAGACAAATGCCGATTTACCCGAAGACTTCTTTTCGCCTCGCGCTCGCGAAATTGCTGAAACTTACACTCGCGAAATTGGCGCCACAACACCTCAAGCTTCCGACAATAATCATGATTTCGTCGATCTCGATGGCATGGAGCTAGAAAAACGCACTCCACACGGTTTTCTAGACATCGCTGGTGCTGCAATAAGCTCACCCTGGTCGGCGGGCGATACAAAAGAGATTGTTAGCCTCGATGACATCGAAACACAACCTGCCACACGCAAAAAACAGACACCAAAAACTAAATCACCCGATTCCGACGAAATCGTCATAGTGGCGACCCCGCAAAAAACTTTCGAGAACAACAAACACGCCTCTACCAAAACAAACACGACTGCCCAATCATCACAGTTCTCAATGCCACAAAAAACTGACGATTTGGCATCAGACGACCTCGACGACACAACTCCACTTGCTGCGAATGTCGATGATTATTTCCATATGACACGCAAAGCGCCACCAAAAAAACTTGATGACACCCATGCAGAAGTCGAGGCAAACAATACTCCCATTATTGATTTGAACACTAAACATGATTTCACTCCGGCACAATCAACCCCCATCGAGCAAAAACCAGCATTAGATGAAAACATGCCCCACAGCACACGTGAGTTCAAGCAAGATAAAACTATCTTTGAAGATCCGCCTCCTTGGCTTGCAGTAGAAATCGGAGAGATTCATCGCCATGCCGAAAAGCTCGCTCAGGAAGACAATTTTGTTCCCGGCATCGAAATAAAGGATGTTCCACCTACACCACTTCGTAAAGAAGCTGTTTTGCCAAAAGAGGTTTTGCCCGAAACACCAAAACCACAAGAACAAAACTTTGTGCAAAACCCCACACGAAATACTATTGCCGAAAACGTTTCCAAACCACATGACGAACCTGCAGAGATTATCACTCAAAGTAGTGAACAAGGCATACAGATCGACCCAACCGAGTCAGATGAGGTTTCAGAAGCACCTGTTATAATACCTCCAGTATCACGCGAACGCAACTCAACTACAGACGACAATGCCCTCTACTTACGGGAAACACATTACAAAGAACCGCCGATTTCCATACTTCGCGCTGCTCCCGAAAAAACAACTTCCTTCTCCGAAGCTCAACTTGCACACATGGCTCAAATGGTCTATGATGCGCTTACCACATACAACGTTACCGGCAAAGTTACAGCTATCACGCCCGGTCCTGTGATAACGCGTTTTGAATTTCAGCCAGATCCGGGTATCAAGATAAGTCGCATCGCCAATCTCGCAGATGATTTGGCTTTGTCGATGAAAGCACGTGATGTGCGCATTGTGGCACCACTGCCGGGTAAAGGCACTGTGGGCATCGAAATTCCAAACGACGAAGTATGTATAGTTTATTTGCGCTCGATTTTCGAATCGGGAGCTTTCGCTTCTACAAAAGCCGAACTGCCTCTCGCTTTGGGCAAAGGTGTTGCCGGTGAACCCGTTGTTGCAGATCTCGCAAAAATGCCACATTTACTCATAGCCGGAGCCACTGGCGCGGGTAAGTCGGTTTGCATAAACACGATAATCACCTCGCTTATGTACAAAAAAAAGCCTTGGGAACTTCGTCTATTGCTCATCGACCCAAAACGTATTGAGTTATCCATTTACGAAGGTTGCCCATTTTTAGTAACTCCAGTTATAGTAGAAAATAAAGAAGCCGCTGCAGCGTTGAATTGGGCACTTGCCGAAATGAACAGTCGCTACATAAAACTTGCCGATGCAAAAGTGCGCAAACTCGCCGATTACAACGACAAAATGGAGCACGAAAATAGACGCGATGAAAAAATACCATTCATCGTAATAGTAATCGATGAGCTTGCCGATCTAATGATGACTGTGGCAAAAGAAATCGAAGAACCCATAGCACGTTTGGCACAAATGGCACGAGCAGTTGGCATTCACCTTATAGTCGCAACACAGCGCCCATCTGTAGATGTGGTAACAGGCATAATCAAGGCTAATTTCCCATCACGCATTGCTTTCAAAGTGCGCTCCAAAATCGACTCACGTACCATCCTCGATTTGGGCGGCGCTGAACGTTTGTTAGGCAATGGCGACATGCTGTATCTGCCATCCGGTTTTGCAGATGCCGTTCGTATTCACGGCGCTTACATTTCAACAGAGGAAACCGAAGCTCTCGTTAAGTATTTGCAGCAGTTTGCAAACCCCCAACTCACCGAACTAAGTTTCACCGAAGAGGAAAATGCAAAAACTGCTGCCGGTGGAGAACGCGACGAGCTTTTTTGGGAAGCAGCAAAGGTTTTGGTTATGTCACAAAAAGGTTCAGCATCGCATTTGCAGCGCAAGCTTCGGGTCGGTTACACACGTGCAGCTTCCATACTCGACCAGCTTGAGCTTTATGGTATAGTTGGTCCTTTCGAGGGTTCAAAGGCGCGTCAGGTAGTTATTCAATCTCTCGACGAACTTGATCGACTTCGCGAAGAGTTTTCGTAAACAACAAGCGCAAGTGCACATTGATACCAAATGACTCGAAAATACTTGCCATAGTTGCCTCTCCACGAAGAGACGGCTCTTGCGCAAAACTTGCAGAACACTTTGTCGAAAAAGCGCGTTCACGTGAGCAAACGGTTTCGACAATATGGACATCTGAGCTAAAAATTGCACCATGTGATGGTTGTTTGAAGTGCATTTCGTCCAGCTGTCCCAAAAGTGACGATTTTACCGTTTTACAGAACGCGCTCGATGTGGCAGAACTTGTTGCAGTTTTCACACCTGTGTATTTCTACGGTGTGCCAGCTCATTTCAAGGCGGCAATTGATCGTTCAAACGCTGCCTATTACTGCAACATGGGCAAAAATTTTAGCAAACTCGCAACGTTTTTCGCTATAGGCGATTCCAAAGGCGAACGATTTTGCGAAGGTGTGAGATTGACTTTAAAATATTTTCTTTTAGCACAACAGTTTAAGCTTATCATGCCAGAGTGCGTGCCAGATTTTGCGCATTGTTTTTCGAACAACCAGGAAGATTTTTGGCACAAATTTGACAATTGGGCAAACAGTTTTTTGACTCAAACATTTGACCAGTGCATGAATAGCAAAACAGCTTAATATAATTCCACTGTGTGAAAAAAATCCGATACTCGGAGGAAATAATGAGTTTGGACAATGCGCAGCAAGAGATTATCCCAATCGACATCGAGGAAGAGGTTAAAGGCTCGTATATCGACTATGCGATGAGCACGATCGTAGGACGCGCCTTACCCGATGTGCGCGATGGTCTCAAACCAGTACACCGGCGCATCCTCTTCGCAATGAATGAAATGGGCAATGTTTGGAACAAACCTTACAAAAAATGCGCGCGTGTAGTAGGTGACGTGATGGGTAAATATCACCCACACGGAGATCAAGCGATTTACGATGCCCTAGTGCGTATGGCACAAAATTTCTCCATGCGCGCAATGTTAGTAGATGGTCAGGGGAACTTCGGCTCTATTGATGGCGATGAACCTGCGGCAATGCGTTACACCGAAGCTCGAATGTCGAAAATATCAAGTGAGCTTTTAGCAGATATCGACGAGGAAACCGTCGATTTTATGCCAAACTACGACAACACCATGTTCGAACCACTGTGCATGCCCGCAAAATTCCCAAATCTACTAGTCAACGGTTCGGGCGGCATCGCAGTTGGCATGGCAACAAACATGCCTCCACATAATCTCGGTGAAGTGATCGATGGCACACTTTTGCTCATTCAAAATCCAAAAGCCACAATTGCCGAAATATCGCGCGTTATAACAGGACCAGATTTCCCCACAGGTGCATACATTCTCGGCAAAAGCGGCATTCGCGAAGCGTACGAAACCGGTCGTGGTATCGTTATAATGCGCGCGAAACTCCATTTTGAACCTACCAATAAAGGTGGGCGCGACAAAATCGTTGTTACCGAAATACCATATCAGGTAAACAAAACAACCCTCATCGAACACATTGCAGCACTCGCCCAAGAAGGTAGGCTAAAAGAAATTGCCGATCTTCGCGACGAATCTGATCGCGAAGGAATGCGCGTTGTCATCGAGGTGAAACGCGGTGAGAATTTGCAGGTTACCGCCAACAAGCTTTACAAACTCACAAACCTTCAGGCAAGCTTTGGAATTATCAACCTTGCGATTAAAGAAGGTAAGCCAAAGGTCATGAACATCAAAGAGCTTATCGAAGCTTTCATCGACCACCGCAAGCAAGTAATTATACGCCGCACACGTTTTCGCCTCAAAAAAGCCCAAGAGCGCGCGCATATTTTGGAAGGGCTAAAAATTGCCCTCGACAATATCGAACTCGTCATCTCCATCATCCGCTCATCTAAGGATACAAACGCGGCAAAAGACGCACTCATAACTCGACTTGCACTTTCGGAAGTTCAAGCCAAGGCTATTCTAGACATGCGCCTCGCCCGCTTAACCTCGCTCGAAACCGAAAAAATACTTGCCGAGCTTGCCGAAGTGCTCAAGATGATCGCGTATTACGAACAGGTGCTCGGCAATATGCGCCTCGTGCTCGAAATTATCTCGCAAGAACTTTCAGAAATCCGTCGCGACTATGCCGATGCCCGCCGCACAGAAATCTTAAGCACCGAAGACGAGCTTTCCATCGAAGACATTGTCGCCGACGATGAAATGGTTGTGTCCATCACTCGCGACGGCTATGTGAAGCGCGTACCCATTTCTGTTTATCGCGCCCAGAAACGCGGCGGACGTGGCGTGACAGCACTATCCACCAAAGCGGAAGATTTCATCGATAACCTGTTTGTGGCGTCGAACCACGACATAATGCTATTCTTTACCCGGAAAGGCATGGTTTACGCGCGGAAAGTTTACGACCTGCCTGAGGCTTCCCGAACATCGAAAGGGACGGCTATTGTCAACTTGCTGCAGATCAACTCCGAAGACTCCATCGCCGCAACAGTTGCCGTGCGAGACTTCTCCGCCGACAAGTGCATCTTTTTCTGCACACGGAAAGGCTACGTTAAACAAACGTTGCTCTCAGCGTTCGCCAACGCGCGCACAAAGGGCGTCGTGGCAATCGAAATACCCGACGACGATGAGCTAATCGAGTGCATGTTGACCAAAGCGACAAAAACTGCCGCCGCAACCGACGACGAGTCAAATATCGAAGAGGTGACCGAAAACCTAGATCTTCTCGCGGAAGTCGAGGCGCCCGAAGAGGAAAATGGCGACAAGATTCCCGAAGATGATGCCGCCAAATGCGAAGGCGAGTTCGACGAAAACATACTCATCGCCACTCGCAACGGCATCTCGATCCGTTTCCCGGCTGCCAAAGTGCGCCAAATGGGTCGCACAGCCCGCGGCGTGATTGGCATTCGCCTCGAAGACCGCGACGAAGTCGTTGCCATGGCGGTAATTACCAATAACGCGGACGCCATCCTCTTCGTATCGGAAAACGGCTTCGGCAAAAGGACACGCAACGCCGAGTTCCGGTGCCAAAGCCGCGGCGGAAAGGGCATCATCGCCATGCGCGTGACGCACAAAACCGGTCCCGTGGTCGGCGCAGTCGAGGTCACGGACGGCGACCACATCGTGCTGGTGAACTCGGACGGCATCCTGATCCGCATAAAGTCCGCCGAGATATCCGAGATCGGGCGCGCGACACAAGGCGTAAGGCTCATCTCGCTGCTGCCAGGACAAACTTTGCGCGATGTCGCGAAGTCGGTTGAGGGCGAAGATGACGAGGAAATCGCATCCGATGCAGCGGAAATTGGCACCGACGACGAGGAAACTGCCGCCTATTCCGCCGAAGAAGTTGCCGAAGTTCACAAGACTTATCGCGGTCACGTGGATGATGAAGTCATTGAGGACGAATAAGTTACAACTCTAACGCGCACTTGCGAAAACCCTCCTTCACTCGAATGAGGGTTTTTGTTAACCGCAACCACAATATCCTAACACTTTTGCATCGTTCCGTTACAAATTGCAGCAATAATGTCTTTTAAAATAATAGTTCCTTGACAATTTAACTCGCTTTCGTTCGCTAGTTCAACACATACGTTAATTTTCACGACGTAAGCGCTTTGATTATCGATGATTACCGAAAATAAAACGTGCCGAACATTAAAATTAAGATTCGGCACGTCAAATGCGATAAGCGCTGCGCGTAACATTTTAATACACACGCGATTAATACGCAAGTTCACGTTCCAAAGCGCAGCAATTAGCAGTTATGTCGTCATGCAAACGCGAAATTAGCTGAGTGGCACGGAACAAAGGAACACAAGGTCGCCGTCTCCAGTGTTGCGAAACTGATGCTCGACGCCGCCCGGGACAAACACGACGTAATTCGCGGAGAAGCGCTCGACTTTGCCGTCGAGAAGTATTTCTCCAACGCCTTGCAGCACATAAACTTCGTGCTCCGTGCTGTGCGAATGGCGCATTGTGTGCCCGCCTGCGCCGATTGTGAAGCGCCTCATGTGAAAGTTTGGCGCGCGATCGTCAGCGCCGATGAGCACTTGGATAGCCGCGTTCAGCGCACCGTCGTGAGTTACCGGTTCGGCGGGAATTGCATCCGCCAAAACTACTTTCGGTTTGGCACGCTCGTCAATGTCCTTCGCGGGCGCGGGTTTCGCGCCGAAACAACAGTTACCAGACATAATATTCACCTCGTCCTAAATGAGCAGACCGCAAAGTTTTTTTGCCAAACCTGCAGCATGCTCTACGTTTACGTTTAGTTTGTTCTATGTGGCGTAACAAAGTTAAGTTCTTGCGAAAAAAATGTGTTACATTCGCGTAAATAAAGTTATAATTAGCGTGTGCGTCATGATTAATTGCGTTATATTCGTTATAAGTTGCGCCGATAGTTTCTCCAAATGCGACACATGCATTAGCGTTGGCGGAAAGTATTGCAACGCCGACGATACCTATATAATGGTAGCCGGCGGTGGCGACAGCTTGGGCGCGAACTTTGCCAACATGCGCGCAATTTTTTACCGCTGCGACGTGCGCATTTTCGTTGTGCGCGCGCGTTTTGTGAAACGTGGCGGCGAGTTTTTAATGCAATCCGTCACGTTAAACGCTACTTTCAAAAACCGTTTAGTCGTTGGCGCAAAACATGTTAGACAAAACGCAAAGCTCCAGAATTGCGGCGTCGCTTTTTATTATGGTCGCGCGAAAAGTTTTACACTTGCCGCAAGCTTTTGCCGCCGAAATGCGAAGTTTTTCCAAAGAGCTGACGGTATTGTTTACGCCTGCGCCTAAGTTTTAGTTTGCAACGCGAAACTTACTTTACTGCACGTCGAAGTAAAACACTACATCGCTATTATAATTCGTATCCCCGCAAATTTGTTCCATCGCAACGTGACATTTTACCGCTGAAGCGCCGCTTTTTGCAATCATAACGGCTGTTTGGTCGAGTTAAGCGCCAAAAGTTTAGCCGCTGGCGCGATGTGAAGCGCAGTCGGCGTGGGAAGTTGCTACTGTGGCGCAAGTTTTTTGAGCAAAAGCGCGATTTTGGGTCATAATTACGCGAAAGATTATCAAATTTTTGTCGATGCAACGCGTAAATGCGTCGCTTTTGCAGCGCGAGCCGTAAGTTTTCTTGTGCGCTACTCCACTTTTTTCGCGCGAGCCGGCTATTATATATGAGCTTGCGCTCGTTTTAATGCGCGCGGCGCATAATATAGAGTAGGAAACGCCACGTTTTTCGGTCGCGCCGCCTCTATTCTTTGTAGAGCCGCCTATTATATAGTAGGAAACGCCTATTTTTTGTGCCGCTCCGCCCCTATTCTTTGTGGAGCCGCTCAATATATAGTAGGAAACGCCCATTTTTTGTGCCGCTCCGCTAATCTTTTATGTCGCGCCGCCACTTTTTTTTGTATCGTCTCCCACCAGGGAAGCCCCCCCGCGTTAGAATTCGTTTTTGCCTTTGGGCGTTGCGCGGTCGGCGTACCACCAGATGCAAACCGCGAGAAGACAAGCCACGACATAGAGATACACCATCGTTTGCCTCTGGAAGCCAAGCGCTAAAGTGAGAAGCGCAGGCACCAAAGCGTAAACTAGCCAGAAGATCCAGTTCTTGAAGATTGCCATCGAGTTACCTCGCATTGTGTTGACGTTTTGCGGGATGCCCCGCACGGGAAAGGTAGTGGATGAATCGCGAGTTGTCAAGAAAAAAATGTAGGTAGGAGTAAAAAAAATGTTAAGTGAAGCGCGGTTAGCGGAGATTTTTTGGAACATATCGGGGCTTCCGATCGCCGTCGTGGGCGATGTGATGCTTGACCGGTATGTCTTTGGTAGCGCCGAGCGCATCTCGCCTGAGGCGCCGGTTCCGGTTGTGCATGTCGCGGAGCAGTCGGAGCGGCTCGGGGGAGCCGCAAACGTCGCGCTGAACCTCGCGACGCTCGGGGCGGTGCCGTTGCTGTTTGGCGCGTGCGGCAAGGACTATTTCGCGGAAAAATTATGCGCCGTTCTGGATGAGCATTCGATTTGCGCGGACCTTTTGCTGCGCGATCCGTATCGTCCAACCACAACAAAGACGCGCGTAATCGCTCACGGGCAACAGATGTTGCGCATCGACGAGGAGACAACCAATGAGCTGTCGAAATCGTTGGAAGACGCGTTGTGTGAAGAGGTTATCGAGTCGTTTCGAGACGTTGCCGGGCTTATAATTTCGGATTACGCGAAGGGTGTTATCACAAAAACGTTGCTGTCGCGACTCATTCCTGAGGCGCGTCGGCAAGGCGTGTTTGTCGCGGTCGATCCCAAGCGGGACTCATTTGCCGACTACAGCGGCGCGTCAGTGATCACTCCGAACAAATTCGAAGCATCGCTTGCCGCGCGCGTGAAAATCCACGATTTTCCGTCGCTTGTGCGTGCCGGATTCAAGCTTCTGAAAACTTCGAAGGCAGACTCGGTTCTCATAACGCGCGGCGCGGATGGCATGGCGCTTTTCGTGAACGACGAGCCTGTTAATGAGTTTGCGACAAAAGCCAAAGCGGTTTATGATGTTACAGGAGCGGGCGACACTGTTATTTCGGCGATTTGCGCTGTGGACTCGGCTGGTGGCTCGTTGAGCGAGGCGTGCATTGTGGCATCGCATGCGGCAGGCATAGTCGTTGGGAAGGTTGGCACAGCGACCGCCACGCCTGATGAGATTGCTGAAAGTATGCGTTTAGAGCAAGCAGAGTCGCCTGATATCGCTGTTCCGTGGGATCCGGAGTAGGTTACGTGTTTTAATTTATATTTGGCGCAAGTTTTTTAATACCACGCGACGATAGTTGCGTGGTATTTTTTTTGCTTTTTTTAAAATTGTTAATTTTTAGAACTATTTCGTTCGATTTAAAATAAGACTCTTTATTTTCACTTTAGCATCATTTTATTTTGTGCAATTTTACGTGAGCTGTTTTATATTTTCTGTAAGAAAACTTAGTCGAAACTTTGTCATCATTGAGCGAATCTATTCGATTTTGTTAGTATAGCCAACGTGAGAGTTAAAACATTTTACGCTACGCTTAATAACTCTTACGCTAACTTTATCATCATTTGCGCTATCAATAATATGATTAACGCGAGCATTAATAATGCTTACGCTAGAATGCACAAAGTTTACGCTATTCATAATCTAATTGACGCGATTATAAATAAAGCTCACGATATTATTCTTAATGCCAACGTTTTTATGAATACAGCTGACGTTAACGTAAATAGATGCTACGCTACTGAGAACAAAGCTTACGCTAGTGAGACTAAGCCTAACGTTATTATGGCTACTTTAGACGTTTTTAAAACTAATAATAGCGCGTGAGTGGCTAATTTGAACGTTTTTTAAAATGAATGTACCGTGGAGTGTAAATATAGCTTAGTAGGTGTCGATGAATAAAAGTATTGAAGCTATTAAAAAAAGGTCAGTTTCAATTATTCTCTGGGAACAACTGATAGCCTATGCGATACGTAAATTTTTTGACGAGATATGACAAGTTATTCTTTCGCGACGGTTTAATTTAGCAACGCGAGACTTATTTGCATGCTAGTTTAGATGTGATAATTACGCGCTACGCAAAAAAAAATGCCCGCTAGGCGGGCATTTTTAAAGGTATATGTCGATGATTTTAACGCAATGGTGGATACACACCGAGCGCCTCAAACCACTCGCGAAGTTTGCGAATACGCGTTTGCTTCTCGGTAGGAATTCGGAGAGGTCTGCCGCGTCCATCGAGGATGATACCGACTACGCCACCCGTGAGTTTGACATTAAGCAGCTCTTTGCCTGCACCAGCTCCCAGGTCGTAGCCACGCGACGGCGTGAATGTGCCCGTTGCGCTCTCGCCAGTGGGCAGCGGAAACAGTTTCATCTCTCCGCATTGCAGTGTGCCCTTTTCGGTTCGCCCGTCGGGGAACTGTATGGAGTAGTTGAGGATAGCTTTCCCCTCTTTTGCCTCGCCAGTCGGCGCGACGCACGCACCAAGCGGCACAAGGCAGTCATGATGGAACACTTCGAGCGCTGCGTCCTTGTGAACTTGCGCCAAAACTCCCAGGTGAGGCATCATGAATATCGAGTCAACGGCAAGGTCTGTCACGCCTTCGGGTTCGAACGCGTCGATCATCATGAGGGCAGACTGATTGCGGCGCGGCGCATGCGAGAGCACGCCACCAGACCCGATGATTAGGTTTAAGTCCTTCATTTTCACGAGAGTACGCGCCAGTTCTGCAGATTGGTCGAACGTTTCGGACACCGAACGCTGCTGTTGGACGCCCTTAAGCTCGGTGGCGAAAGTCTTGTGATGGATGAAAGCGAGCCTCAGCGCCTCGCGAGCGAGTGCCTGCTCAAAAACGAGGGTTTCGAGGTTCTGAGGAATGGTCGTCGGGCGGATCATCTTGTTCTTCACTTGGTTACGCAGCTCGCGCTCGTCCATGTCGAAGGGAATCCAGCGCATGACATTGTCGATGCCCGCCTCGGTGAAGACGTTCGAAATGGAATAACTCATGCCTAGGTTGGCGGACACAGTGCGGTTGAACTGCGGCTCGCCTTTCGAATCCTTGAACACGGAAAAAACATCGGTCGTTGCGCCACCAATGTCCACGCCGACCACCGAAATGCTCTCCTCGTCGGCAACGATGCGCATCATGTCGCCCACAGCACCGGGCGTGGGCATAATGGGCGCGTCTGTCCAACTCATGAGCTTCTTGTAACCGGGCGCCATTGCCATAACGTGCTCCATGAACAGCCCGTGAATTTTGTCGCGCGACGGTGCGAGGTTTTCGCTGCCGGTATCGGGGCGCAAATTGTCAACGATGTAGAGATCGACTTTCGATTCGAGGGTTTTTTTAATTTCCGGGATAGCATCGCGGTTGCCGGCAAAGATCACGGGCAGCTCGGTTGTGTTGCCGAGGCGCGGTTTCGGTGACGCGGCAGCTATAAGCTCAGCAAGTTCAACCACTTGCTGAACATTACCGCCATCGGTGCCACCGGCGAGCAGAATCATATCGGGGCGCAAACGGCGAATGCGCTCGATTTTCTCGTGCATCGGGCGGTTATCGTTCGCCGCGATGACATCCATGACGATCGAGCCGGCACCAAGCGCAGCGCGTTCGGCACTTTCGGCGGTGATATTTCGGATAAGCCCGACAACCATCATTTGCAAGCCGCCACCCGCCGAAGACGTTGATACATAAATATCTGCGCCATCGTTACCTTTGGTTGGGCGAATGATTTGTCCTTTTTCGTCGATGAGCCGGCGCCCTGAGATTTCCTCAACTTCGTTAATTGAGTTCAGCACGCCCATGGTAACGTCCTCGAACGGTGCCTCGACTGTGGTTGGCGCCTCACCACGGAAGGTTTGGCGATAGTGCCCATCGATTTTTTCGATGAGAATAGCTTTTGTAGTGGTACTGCCGCAATCGGTTGCAATGACAACGTTTATCTGCTTCGGGTCGATTTTAGCCATGGTCTCTCCTTTGTGACTAGTTTCATAAAAAGCAACGATTTCGCTTGAAAGCAAGCAGAATTTTCATTTATTGCCATGCAACATCGTTTTTCACCATGTAAAATGTGCCAAAACAAACTCAAAACTATTTTCACTCACCTGCGCCCTGAATTTGGTTTAACACTTGCATTAGCCGCTGGTGCTCTGCTACGTGCAATACATCTATATTTCTGGGCAAAAACTCCCTATTACGATGGCTATTTCCTTGATGAATTGTATCATTATACATGGGCAAAACATATAATTGCAGGAAATTGGTTTCCAAACGCTGTTTTTTTTCGTGCCCCGGGCTATGCATATTTTCTTGCCACAATATTTTCAGTTTTTGGTAGCGAAAATCATCTTACCCCGAGAATACTTCAGTTTATTATTGGATTATCCTCGATAATTGCTGTGTATAAACTAAGTTTTTTGTGCTCAAATAATAAAAAAACTGCTGCAATTTCGAGTATGATATGGGCAATAGTTCCAACTCAAATATTTTTCGAAGCTCGCCTTCTTTTAGATTCTGTCTTCACAGCTGGCATACCATGGTTATTTTTATGTAATATGTACGCATTAAAAAGCAAAAAATTACATTACTCGATTTTTACTGGCATAGTTTTGGGAATATTAGCATTGTTTCGCCCAACTATTCTCATAATTTTCCCTGTTTTAATATTTTTCCTATTTCGAAATTCGTACCGAAAAGCGCTAATTACACTACTGAGCACAGGTATTATTATCGCACCAATCACCATAGCAAATCTCTCGAACGGCGATAACGTTCTCATCGCATCTCAAGGTGGCATAAACTTTTACATTGGCAACAACCCTCAAAGTGATGGCGCTTCTGCCTCTGTCCCCGAGTTTGGTAATATATGGAGTTATAATCAATGTGCTGCTTTAGCCGAAGAAGAAATCGGCACCAAGCTATTGCCATCAGATTTATCTCGCTTCTTCTTTAACAAGGGTATTGCTTTCTGGAGCAATAATTTACGCAAAGCCCTCACTCTTACCGCTCGCAAAACGATCTTGCTTTTGGGTGGCACCGAAATTGGCAACAATGGGAATATATATTATCTATCGCTACGCTCTCCTGTTATATTTTGGCTACTTTTTTTAGGCTTCGGGTGGTCAATTCTACTAGGATTAATTATATCTGGTATAATTAATCCTAAAAACACAATATCCAGATCAGAGAATTATATGATCCTTTTGATTTATCTAATAGTTTACTCAGCATCTATTATCGCATTTTTTATGTGTACTCGCTTTCGTTTACCAATATTACCTATAATTTCGGTTTTCGCTGGCATGAGTGTCGCGACATTTCTAGAAGCCAAATCACTGAATCGCATTTGGCAAGCAACAATTTTCTGTGCCGTATATACTTTATCGATGCTGATTTCACCGTATAAAATTCGCTTTGATGATGCATTATCACACTATATTAATGGAAACATAGCATTACGAAGCAGTAATATGCAACTGGCTCTATCGGAATTCACAAAATCTACTGCATTTAACGAAAACATTTACAACGCAAATCTGAATATTGGCATAATATATCTCCGTGAGCGGAAATATTTCTTGGCAAAACGCTTTTTTGAACGCGAAATCGATGCAAACGGAGATATTTGCAAAGCACTAAATAATCTAAGCGTAATCGAACGTTTACAAAGAAACTATATGGCTGCCGAATCACTGTCAGTTTTGGCGCAAAACAGGTGCTCACATAATGCCGATATTGACTATAATTATTTAATTTCGTTATATGAATCTGGAAAATTTGACATAGCCCACGTAAAAATGAAGGATATTGACTCAATATATAATGATAACTGGCGCATGCTGCA
>CAYUDB010000044.1:0-14906 GCA_964443405.1 uncultured bacterium
AGCGAATGTTAATGTTTGGGAAATTATCGATAATACTGCACAAAAGTTGCGTGAAATTCAGATTTCTATAAGAATATGCAGCAATATTTACGCCAGTAATTGTGATTTCTGTAAATCCACTGCTAATATAATTTGAAATTTGCTCGATTATATACTCAGATCTGCATGAGACTGACTTTCCACGCAGCAACGGCACAATACAATAGGCGCAAAGATTATCACAGCCATCTTGAATTTTGACTGTTGCCCGCGTGCGTTCAAAGTTTGCGCCAGTTATGCGAGGGAATTGCAAGCTTTCAGGCTGAACATTTTGCAATTTCGTGGAAACGGAGGACGTGTCTATAAACTGTAAAATATTAAATCTCATTTTATATGAAACATGCACAGTATGTTCAAAAGGTACGCACAATTGTTTTTCAATAGCAGTGGCAATACACCCGCAAAGAAAAATGCGCAGCTGCGGGAAACTAGAATGCGTTTTTGATATGAACTGGCGCAATTTTGCCTCAGCCTTGCCTGTTACCGCGCATCCGAAAACTAGAAGTACCGATGAGTTTTCAATGCTTGCAAATTGCCAACCTGCGTTTATAAGCTGTTCTTTAGTTGTTTCAGCTTCGTGCTGGTTCAACTTGCAGCCGAAGAACTTGAGCGAAAAATTTTTCATCATTATCTGCCCTTGTTTCGATTTTTGGCAAAAAATGTGCATCCTGTCTTTTGGCAAGCGTATTTTCGCAGCAATCTAGCAAAATCACTCTGTTCAATGACGAGGCAATATATTTGTCAGTATCTGCAAGTAAACTCTTGCGTTTTGAAAATTTTCTCTATCTTTATGGTTCAAGGAGTTGCGATGAGAAATGTTTTGCTTATTGGCATATGCCTTCTAGGAATATGCTGCGCCGACAAAATTCCTTTTACACGGTTGCGGGATCCTCTTGCAAGGGAAATGCTTACGCCTGAGAAGTTCGAGGCGGAATATGCTATGCCCAATGATACCTTTGTGCTAGGAGCTTTTCGCACGCCGAAAACCTATGGTCCACTTGTGGATATAGTGCTGGATGCTCGCTTACTTACACCGCTGGAAGCAGAAATATCTACATTTGCACGCGATCTAGAAGATGCCGGTTTTGCAGTGCGCATCGATACCATGCGCTCGGGCAACGCCGACAATCTAAAACTGCATCTTGAGGCAATTACCGATCTAGTCGGCTCAGTTTTTATTGGCAATCTACCGGTAAAATGGTTTCGAATGATTGAATCCTTTGATGAAGGTGATACAACTATTGAGATTTTCCCATGTGACTACTATTATACTGATTTAAATGGTATTTGGTATGATGTCGATGACGATGGAGTTTTGGATTCACATGATATTGATGAAAATCCACAACCTGAGATATGGCTTGGGCGTATCGATGCTTCACGCTTGTCTTACGGCGAAGAAGTGGTGCTATTAAAAAAATATTTTGCCAAGAATCACGCATTTCGTGTTGGCGATATGCCGATTTTTCCATCAGCGTTATCGTATGAATATTCCGACTGGCATGATTTCTTTTCCTACAGATATCGCGATTTTCTGGAGGCTGATATAATGCGTGACGTATCATTATTTAGCGCTAGCGACTATTTGAGACGGATAAGAAACAATATGTATGAGTTTGTTAATGTTTTGTGCCACTCGTCGCCGTGGAGACATTACATGAGTGGAACCTTAATGTTTGCCACAGACATTGCAATTGTTCCTGCCAACGCACTTTTCTACAATCTATTTGCATGTAGCGGCGCAAGATTTGTTGAGCGCGATAATTTAGCGAACACATATCTTTTTATGGGTGATAACTCATTATGGGTTACCGGAAGTACCAAAACCGGTAGTTTCATTACCACACCGACACTAATTGATTTTATCGATAATTTGCGCAGCATGTCAGGTGGTGTCGCATTTCAAAGTGTGATGAGCACTGATGCAGAGATTTTTCCCGATTGGCATTACGGTATGGTTTTTCTTGGTGATCCTACGCTCAGTTTGATTTACGAAGAACGCGGTATATTAGTTGATACACTTGATATTGCGCACGATATTGATGGCAATGTTATGTTTACAGCAACAAGTATCGCCGACATAGGGTTTCTTTTCGATAACACCGGAGCTGCGACACTTCTCGCACTCACTGGTTCTGAGGAATGGTACAATATTTGCCGATTTTCTTATACTGGTACAGATTTTATTAATAACGGTTACTCGGATATGTATTTGAGTTTCAATGGTTTATTGACATCCACAAAATCAATGGAGCGCCCACTTTTTGTGACGGAAGGTAGCGAGATATCCATCCTATCATTAACTTCCTGGTCTGAGCTTAGTAATGTGAAACGTGGCGAAGGATACCACTCATATCCATTTTTTATAGGTACAACTGACCATTTGGCAATAGGTTATGTTTATTGGAATTCAGTGCGCTGTGGATTGTATCTATCGCCAGAAACTGTTTTGGGCTTCAGTTCAGATGCAGATATTATTGTAACAGAAAGCGAGACTGAGATTTGCTCACCTTGTGGTGTTCTTGATTCTCTTGGAAACTACATTCTGTTTTGGCAAGAACGCATCACTGGCAACAATATAATTTGCGCAAAATCTACGCTTTCATGCGTTCCAGATGAGTTGCATTTTGGAAAAGCACCAGCAGCGATTGTGAATTCAGCAGGTGAAGTAGTACTTTTCTTTACCGACGAAAGCGGTGCTGTATGCTGCGGCACATATTCCCCATCAACTACTTTTCGTTCTCGAACAATTTTTTCCTGTAGCTTTGCTACCAATTTATACCCACTTTTAGACGCATATGGTCGTGCATGGGTATTGGTTTCGGCTAAAAATTCATTTGCTAACCCGTTCGATCTTTACGCGATTAGTGCTGAAGAAGGATGTATTTGTCGACTAACTTGGAATGATGGCAATGATGTTGCAGCTAAAGGCTTTTTCGATGATGAGAACCAGCTTGTTTTTGCATGGCTTTCGAATAGCGAAATATTGTGTTGGAATAGGATCGATCTAACTGAAATTAAAGAACACAGCAACATGATTCCATATACATTGGGTGCACTTCAGGCTCGACCCAGTCCTTTCAATTCGGCAGTGGAAATCATTGCTGGCACAGCTGGTGAGTTGCAAGTACAAATAGTTGATATTGCCGGCAAAATTGTATGCGAACTCACTGGAAAAAAACAAATTACGTGGAAGCCAGAAACTGAGCGTTCGGGTGTGTATTTTGCTCGAGCTAGTGGTTTCAAAACTTGCAAATTGCTATACATGAAATAAAGTTATAAATTTACTGTAATATATATATTGAATAAAAACTAAGTTAACATGAAAGAACAGAATGCTCGAGATAAAATAGTTACAGGCAATTTGCGTAAAGCCCTGATAGATTTAGCAGTACCCATGGCAATAGCTAACGCTGCACAAAACTTATTCAACCTGACAGACTTATTTTTTGTTGGCAAACTCGGACCAACTGCTGTTGCCGCAGTGGGCATGGCTGGTGTTGTTAATATGGCTGTAATTACATTTGTAATCGGAACAGCCATTGCCACTAGAGCGTTGGTTTCACGTGAAATCGGAGCGCAGGATTACGAGGCAGCACATCGTGCCGCAGTTGGCTCTGTGTTTTTAGGTGCTGCGATATGGCTGATATTAGGCTCACTGGGCACGATTTTTTCAAGAATAATATTGTATTTGATGGGTGCACAAGGAGAATTGCTTGAATTAGCGACGAATTATTTGATGATCTCAATGGCTGGTTCTGGATCTGTGATTTTCATTTTCATAGTCATCTCAATTTTGCAAGGTGCGGGGGATGCCAAAACTGCGATGTTTATCACTTTTTTCGCCGTTTTGCTCAATGTTGTATTAGACCCATTGTTCATTTTCGGCATTGGTTTCTTCCCACAATGGGGTGTTTCGGGTGCTGCATTTGCAACTGTTCTCTCAGATTTCGCAGGTGTATTTCTTGGTTTCGCTATCCTGTTTAAAGGAGTAAATGCTTTTAAATTGCATCTACACAAATTTGTTACGGATAAAAAAACATTACATGATCTTTTAAGAATTGGTGCACCAGGTGGCGGTCAAGTTTTAGCGGCAAACATAATAGCATTCATTATGATGCGTATTGCAACACCGTTTGGCATTGCAGCGACCGCTGCTTATACTGTTGGCATTCGCCTGAACATGATGGCTTTGTTGCCAGGATTTGCACTTGGCAATGCAGTTGGCACTGTTGTGGGACAAAATCTTGGGGCTGCTAACGTTGAGCGTGCGAAACAAAGTGTTGCTCTGGGCATTCGTTTTCATGAATATTTTGCAATTCCATTAGCCCTGTTGTACATAATTTTTGCTAAACAAATAGTTAGTTTTTTTACAACAGACCCAGAGGCTATAGTATTTGGAGCGAATTATTTGAGAATCGTTTCTCTTGCTCATCCTATTTTCGCGATAGGAACAGTTCTTCTCCGCGCAATTAATGGTGCAGGGCATGTTAAAACAGCTTTCTGGGCACAAGTCGGTGGACTTTACATTGTTCAACTGCCGATTGCGCTCTTAGCATCGAAACATTTCGGTATCACAGGAATTTGGATAGCGATTTCAATGGGCATGATGGCACAAGGACTAATTTTAATACCATACTTTCGCTCGAACAAGTGGGCTACCATTGGCAAATGGGGCGAAAAAGTGGAAATTGCAAACTCGGAAGTATGAGCATATAGTTAGAAGGCATGTATATGAACAGAAACTACGTCAAATTTTTGCGCGACATGGGAGAAGATGCGATTTTTTCCAGTGTTAAAGCTTGCTCTCAAACCCAAGCATCTGTTTGCCAAGAAAAAACTGAAAAACTTGCGCTAATCTCTGCTGATATAGCAAGTTGTAGAAAATGTGATTTATGTAAAAGCCGCAAAAATGTGGTTCCCGGATACGGGAATGAGAACTCGCAAATATTGTTTATTGGTGAAGCGCCTGGAGCCGAAGAAGATGCGCGCGGGCTGCCATTTGTGGGACGTTCAGGGAAATTGTTAGATAAATTTCTTTCATCTTTCGAATTTACACGCAATCAATTTTTTATTGCAAACGTATTGAAATGTCGCCCACCCGAAAACAGAGATCCGACTCCCGCCGAAGAAGAAGCCTGTATGCCGTTCCTTCTGCGTCAAATATCTATAATTCAACCTGTTATGATAATTTGTCTTGGGCGAGTAAGCGCTAATGCGCTATTGAAAACAGATTATACAATGGCGAAATTGAGGGAAAACACTTGGACATTTTCTAATATTTCTTTGCGAGCCACATATCATCCAAGTGCAATTCTACGCAACAACTCACTTGCGCCAACTAACGAACAGGATTTGCGCAACGCATTTGAATTTTGCGGATTACTTTAAAAAATATTCTACCATTATTAAACTTTAGGTGAATAGCAATGTTTTACAAAATCGCATTTTTAGCAATTCTGCAGGGTTTGACGGAATTTCTACCAGTTTCCTCATCAGGGCACTCTGTTATTGTGAAAAACTTACTGGGTGTTTCGAGTGCAGATGCGACGCTCGAGGTCGTTTTACATTGCGGATCCATTATTTCAATAGTAATTTTTTTCCGAAAAGAGCTTTTAATGATAATTAACGATATAATTCATCTTAGGATACATTCTGAAAATAGTAACTTAGTTAAATTCATATTAGTTTCATCCATACCTGCTGGTGTGATTGGTATAATTTGGAAAGATAGAATCGAGAATCTATTTGTAGATCCGCAGTTTGCAGCTGCTATGCTTGTGATTACAGGTTCAATACTAATATCAACGTATTTTTCTCCCAAAGTGCATGTTAAAGAAAACTTATTGAAATGCTTTCTAGTTGGCATAGCACAAGCGATTGCAATTCTGCCTGGGATTTCTCGATCGGGGGCTACAATTTCAACGGCATTATGGTTAAAATTTGATCCCAAAAAAGCTGCACAATTCTCATTTTTGTTGTGTTTACCGGCATTGTGTGGCGCAGCTTTGTTGAAAAGCATCGACTTATGTAATGGTTCTATTGCATTGGGATATGAGCACTTAGTTGGAATTATACTTAGTGCAGTGGTGGGTTATTTTGCGCTCAGACTGCTCTTGCCGATATTAGCCGGTAAAAAATTTTGGGCGTTTGGTGTCTATTGCATTGCTGTGGGCGTTTTTGGGCTGATATGTCTTTGAAAACTTAAAACGTAGCTTATTAGTACTCGAAAAAGGCTGCATCAAAATCTTTCCATACCGGTTCTAACCCTTTTGAACGTATAACGTTCACAATTTCGGACGGGCTTCTTGAATCGCTAACGCTAAACTGTGGTTCTGAGTTGGTTGCTTGGAACGAATAGGCACCTGGGTTTGTTTTGGAACCAGCACTCATGCGAGTTATGCCTAGACCTAGTAAACCATCACGCAGTTTAGCATCTTCTCGTGTGGATAGCACAATTTCTGCATCGTTAAAAAGTAGTCGGAATGCACATAGCATTTGTAATAATTCGGTGTCGGATACTGCGCAATTGGGAGAAAAATGTCCATAAGTGTCGCGAATTCGCGGAAAACTTAGTGCGAGTTTTGCTCTCCAAAACTTTCGCATTAAATACTCGCCATGCAGTGCCATCAAGTAAGCATCTAATCTCCAATCACTTAACCCAAGCAAAAAACCAATGCCAAGTGAACGAAAATTGGCTAATGCCGCATTTTCAATAGCATCAAGCCGTGCCACGAAATTGCTTTTAGGACCAGCAGGATGAAACAATGGATATCTATTTTTCAGATATGTTTCTTGATACAATGCGATGCCATCTGCACCTGCTGAAGTCAGAAGCTCGTAGTCAGAATGTGGCATGGGATAAACTTCTATCGCTATAGAATGGAATAAGTTACGAAGTTCAGTTATTATTCTCGCGAGTGCTTCTGGTGGCACAGCATTGCGGTCTTCACCGGTAACGAGCAGAATGTGGCGAAACCCTTCTGCAGCAATCGCTTTGGCTTCCATCAGAACTTGCTCAAGGGCTAACGTGGTGCGAGGGTAGTCATGTTTTGCCGAAAAACCGCAGTAAACGCATGAGTTTATGCAAGAATTGGAAATGTATAACGGTGCATACAATTGAATTACGCGTCCAAATCTCTGAGTGGTAATTGCGGCACTTCTAGTGGCGAGCTGCTCCAGATAGTGTTTGGCAGTAGGTGCAAATAAAATATAACAATTTTCTATAGTTACATTATTGCTTATGAGCAATTGTTCGACCTGCACTTCTGTTACGGAATATATTTTTTCGTGAAGTGCATCTATATTGATGTCGTTTATAATTCTTGCAAAACTCATGTTATGCCTCTTGTAAGAAACCAGTTAAGGGCGATGAAGCAGTTGCTTGCGCTTTTTTTGCGGGAAGTTCGGCGGTGCGTGCGCAAATTGCAGATTTGACCGCGAGATTGAAGGCTAGTGCCATTTTACCAGGATCGCCGGCGGTGGCGATTGCAGTGTTCACGAGCACGGCATCTGCGCCAAGTTCAATAGCTTCAGCAGCATGCGATGGTGCGCCTAATCCAGCATCAACTACCACTGGTATGTTGGAGAGGTCGAAAATCATTTCCAGTTGTGCGCGGGTATTAAGTCCACGGTTCGAGCCGATTGGTGAGCCAAGTGGCATAACTACGGGGCAACCGATTTCTTCAAGTCGTTTTGCAAGAAGGGCATCGGCGTTTATGTAAGGAAAAACTGAAAAGCCAAGTGCGGTTAGTTCGCGTGCAGCAGCAAAGGTTTCGATAGGATCAGGTAGCAGCCAATTTGGCTCGGGTGTAACTTCGAGTTTTAGCCATGTTGTGCCCAATGCAGCGCGTGCTAATTTAGCTAAACGTATGGCTTCTTGCGCATTGCGTGCGCCTGAAGTGTTTGGCAGCAACCGCAAACTGCCCTGATCCACAAATTTCGCCAGTGTGGATAGTATCATGTCGTTAGGGTTTTTTAGATCTACACGCCGGAGAGCTACAGTAATGAGTTCTGTATCACTTTGTTCGACGGCATTTTGTAAGTCATTTGCAGATGCAAATTTACCAGTTCCAAGAAAAAGTCGGGAGCCGATTTCCACGCCTTCGATAATGATCGGTTTCAACGCTTTCATTTGTCCTCCGAGCTAATTTTAGCGAAAATAATGTTGTGCAGTCTCATTTTCAAGCTTTTTCCCGTCTTTTGTGAAATATTTCTGCCTTACTGGCATTGTTGCCGTTATCTCATATATAAAAAAGTTAGCAACCTTTGAATTTTAAATTTTCTGTTAGAGAACAGTTTTCGGTCAATATGGACCTTGATCCGGCAGTGATGCATGCTGTAAAAATCGCTATTCATTTATTCTATAGAATGTAGAAAAACTTTAGCAGTTTTATTTATATTCATGGAGCTTATTAATTGTAGTGCGAATATGTTATATCTCTAATGCTAAGCAAAAGTCTGCGCAATTGAAACATTCCCTTGACAAATAGAGATTGAGAGATTGTTTATATTGAATATGCTTATTGATTTATAACTTAAAAAGTAGCGAAATAATGGAAAAAATACTATCATCAATTGAAGACGCTATTACGGATCTTGCTGCAGGAAAAGCGATTATAGTTGTGGACGATGAGAATCGTGAAAATGAAGGTGATCTCATCTGTGCCGCGAATTTCGCCACACCTGATATGATCAACTTTTTTGTAAAACAAGGACGCGGGCTTGTTTGTATTGCCGTGGAACGCAAACGCGCAGAGGAACTCGGTTTTCATCCCATGGTAGAGCGCAATACTGCCAAATTGTCCACTGCGTTCACGGTTTCCGTCGATGCAAAGCACGGCATTACAACAGGTATCTCGGCTTTTGATCGCTCTCGAACGTTTAAACAAATAGTCGATCCGAACGCAAGTGCGCACGATTTTGTTATGCCAGGGCATGTTTTTCCACTAATTGCAGTCGAAGGCGGGACACTTCGTCGCACAGGACATACTGAAGCTGGTGTCGATCTCTGCAAGCTAGCAAAGGTTTTTCCATCGGCAATTCTGTGTGAAATACTTGATGAAGACGGAAATATGCGACGCTTACCGCAACTCATTGATTTTGCGGAAACACATAAATTGCGTATTATTTCAATTGCCGATCTTATCAAGCACCGTATGCAGACCGAAAAACTTATAGAGCTTGTTGTATCTGCAAAAATGCCAACGCGTTGGGGCGAATTCGAATTGCGAATTTACAACGATAAATGCACAAATAAAGATCATATCGCACTCATAAAAGGTACTGTATGCGAGCAAAAAAGTACATTGGTTCGTGTGCACTCCGAATGTTTTACAGGCGATATTTTGGGATCATTGCGTTGTGATTGTGGCGACCAATTGCACGCTGCAATGAGGCAGATTGATGAAAACGGTGCTGGAATCCTCATTTACATGCGGCAGGAAGGTAGAGGAATAGGGTTGACAGAAAAGATTAAAGCCTATCATTTGCAGGATCTAGGTTTCGACACAAGCGAAGCAAATTGCCGATTGGGTTTTGCCGAAGATCTGCGCGATTATGGTATTGGGGCACAGATTTTGGCAGATATTGGCGTAAGTGCCATACGACTTATGACAAATAACCCTAAAAAAATCATTGGTTTAGAGGGATATGGTCTCAGTATTACTGAGCAAATTCCAATAGTAATGGAGCCAAATGAATATAATCGCGATTACTTGCGCACTAAACGTGATAAAATGGGGCATATTCTGCCAAAAGATTAATATAAATGCTAGCAAAAGCTGAATGTAATTATAAACTGTCATAACTGATTGACATTCAACGTATTATAAAATAAAGCGAATTCAGATGATAACAAAAACGCTGATAGATAGAATTTTCAACACGGCAAGTATCAGTAGATGGAACGAGTTTCTGCACCCAATAGAGCTTACAGAACTCGACAAACATGCTCATAGAGCTATGATAGCGTTTATCTTAGCTAAAACGGTCGAAGAAAAAGACGGCAAATACGATTGGACTTCACTCATTGAGTGTATTGTATTTGAGCTTCTTGAGAAATCTGTATTGACAGATATACAACGACCTGTTTTTGATGCCATTAAGTCATCTAATCCACAGTTTTTTAAAGACTATGTGGTCTCCAATCTCAGTTATGATATTCTGAAATTGCATCGCGGTGAAGTATTTTATGAGCACTTCATTCAATATCTCGAACGGAGAGATGATTTAGCTAATACATTGAAATTATTAGAATTCGCAAGTTTTCTGGCTACGCAAACCGAGTTAGATTTAGTTATTGCACCGTTTAATACGAATAGTTATAATTTCGAAAACGTTAAACGAGAATTTGATATGCGCAATAACAAACTATTGCTTCGCTACGATGATGTGCTGATTGAAAATGATAACGCGCTCGGTAAATTTGTGAAATATTGCTCACAATTGCGCTATCAGATACGTTGGGCGCAAACGCCACGCATTCCCCGCACATCAGTTTTGTCTCATTCCATGCTTGTGGCTGCACTAGTTTTTCTCGTTTGTTTTGAACAAGGTGCCAAGGAAAAACGACTATATGCCAATTTTTTCACAGCTCTGTTTCACGATTTGCCAGAATTGTTAACTCGCGATATAATTAGCCCAATAAAAAAAAGTGTTCATAATCTTGCCGATAAGCTGAAGGAAATTGAAGTTAAGTTGTTGCAAGAAAAGATTTATCCTCTGTTATCGCACCACAAGTCAATGCAGAATGACATAAAACTTTTTATCGAAAATGAATTTGCAAATGTTTGTATCGATGAGAATAATAATATAATAACAGATATATCAAATTCAGATATGCAACTCCGATTTTATAATAATACATCGTCTTTCTGTCGCGATGGACGCTTAATAAAAGTATTTGATGAGTTTTCCGCAATGCTAGAGGCACATTTTTCCATAGAATATGGTATAAGCTCCAAAGAATTATATATTGGTAAGCAAAATATATTAAAAAAATACCTCGATCCACGTCGTGCGGATTTTTTTGATAGTTTTGCTAATACAGAAGAGGAGCGTAATTTTAAGCAATTGTGGCAATACCTTAATAACAATAGTTTGCTTTATATATTCGAATATTTTGCAGATTAGATGTGTAACTAATTGATAGGAAGGTAGTTATGAAAGAGCGAGCACGGAAAGCAAATCGCATTACATGGATTGGCTTTGTGGTCAATTTGGTGCTGACCATTGCCAAATTTTTGGCAGGTTTTTTTGGCAACAGTGCCGCGATGATCGCTGATGCCGTGCACTCACTCTCCGATTTTGCAACAGATATCGTTGTACTACTTAGTTTTAGGATTATTGGCAAGCCTGCGGATGAGGATCACGATTATGGGCACGGCAAATATGAAACCCTCGCCACTGCTTTCATCGGTGTTGCGCTAATAATAGTTGGTATCGGTATTTTTTGGAGTGGACTTTCAAACATTATAGCTCACTTTCACGGTGAGCATGGTGAAGGTCCAAATATTTTGGCTTTCCTTGCTGCGATTGTTTCTATTATTGTTAAAGAATTATTGTATAGATATACAAAAAAAGTTGGACAAGAAATAGAAAGTGATGCTGTTATTGCAAATGCATGGCATCATCGCAGTGATGCGTTTTCGTCGATTGGCACCATGCTTGGTATAGGTGGAGCTTTGCTTTTGGGTGAAAAGTTTAACGTGCTCGATCATATTGCAGCGCTTGTGGTTAGTTTCTTCATTGTGAAAGTGGCTTGTGAAATTTCGCTCGGCAGCGTAAAGGAATTATCCGAAGCATCTTTGCCAGAGGAGACCGAAACCGAGATTATGAACCTCGTGAGCACCGTGCAGGGTGCTCACAACCCACACGATTTGCGCACACGCAAAATTGGTGCTTCTGTCGCAGTCGAGTTGCACATAGACGTGCTTCACACTCTCTCCATTTGCGAGGCTCACGCTATTGCAACAGGCGTTGAACATGTTATCTGCGAACGTTTTGGCAAAAACACTTTCGTTTCTGTGCATATGGAACCTGCAGAAGACTAAAATCTTTAACTCAAAACAACCATCTCTTTTGCTAATTCATTGATTTTCGAGATATTTTCTGCTAACCCATTAGTTTGCAATGATTACTTTCATTGCAGAAGCTTGTGTTTTATTAGAACAAACACAAAAAAAAATTTAATACTGTGAAAAAAAATCTACACTCCTTGCAATAAGAATTCTATATTTTATGCTATTTTGATAAAAGCGTCTTTTGTCATGGAGGCTGTTAGCATGAAAGGTTTGCTTGCACTTGCTTTGATGTTGCTGTTTGCAATCGCTGCTCTTGAGGCGCGTATCGCGACTACTGTTCTCACCGACAATGATCACGAAACAGTTTTTTCGGTAGCCATCGACAAGCTCGATATTCTTTACATTGGCGATGGCTTGACTGTTATTTCACACCCCGAGTTCGGTCCTCGAGGCGATGAAAACGCTCCTATGCTTATCGGTTATTCTTTCGATGTTGCGGTACCGAAGAATTGCGACCTCGAAGTTTTCATGCAGAATATCGTCTGGAGCGAATGGCAGGATATTGTGCCCGCGTCAATGTGCTCACTCACTTTTTACCACAATGCGCCGGGCGAGCGAGATGCAAATTCCTATTCCGAAATCTCGGGAGGCACTGCAAAACTCGATGCCGATATGATCTGGCGCGATGTGCGTGTTGCGGCTATCGATTATATGCCCGCTCAATACGACCCAAATTTGGGTGTTCGGTTTGCAAAATATGCCGAAATCGTTGTGCAGCATGAGAATGGCACAAATCGCGAATGTTCACAGCGCTATTATCACCCAATTTTTGCCGATCTCTATCGGGCGCTTCTCATAAATGCCGAGGCAGCTATACCCGATTTCGAACCTCGTGCTCGCGCTGTTTGGGATCCCGACTCGGGAGCGGAGCTTTTGGTTATTGTGCACTCGAGTTTTCAAACAGATTTGCAACCGTGGGTGGACTGGAAGCTTTTCATGGGCATGCCCACACGCGTTGTTACAACCGACGTTGCCGGTATCGACACACTTTCGATAAAAACTTACATTCAAAATGCTTACGATACTTGGACTATTCCACCAGCTGCGGTGCTTTTGGTTTCGGATGCAAACTATATTGCTGCTTTTCAGATTAGTGGTGGTTGCAACGGCGATAACGATTATGGAACAGTTGTAGGCACAGATATTGTTCCCGATATTCTCATTGGCAGAATCTCCATTGACAATACCACACAAATGCAAACTACTCGCAACAAACATCTCAACTACGAAAAACAACCAGACACCACCGATCACTGGTATGCGCGTTACGTTGGCATTGTAAACGAGGAAGATTGTCCATATAGCCCCACTGGTGGCACAGACTCCTCATATCTTGAGGCGGTTACTTATGGTCGCGATCAAGTTATAGCCGCGGGCTTTGATTCTTATCCTATGCTCCGTGACTGTAATGGTGAAACATGGTCGAACGCGGCACCATATTATCAGGCAGGTTTGGGCTTAGTTCAATATCGCGGTCAGGCTTGGCCCGATTACTATGCACCGTTCAACAATGGTCTTGATACAATGCAAAATAATGGCAAGTGTCCGGTGAACATATCCATCACCTGCGGCACTGGCGGCTTTTTCTCTGGCGATGACCGAATGTGTGAACGTTCCACACGTGCTGGCACGCCTACAGCTCCAAAAGGTTCAGTAGCTTTTACGGGGCAATCGCTTGTAAGCTCAAACTCCATTCATCGCAGTGCGCTCTCGAAAAAGATTTACATGGGGCTTTTTGCAGCCAGATTAAACGCCCTCGCAGCGGCACAGCAGTATGGCAAAACAGAGCTCATGAACCAATACGGCTGGTCAAACAGCTCTGCCAAATATGAATATTACTCAAACACACTTTTGGGTAGCCCCGAGATGCTCGTGTGGACAGCACACATTATGCCCGCTACAGTAACTCATCCAACGGTTCTCACAGAAGGACCCACAACATTTGCCGTAACCGTGCGCCGTGGAACATCCACATTGCAAGGTGCGCGTGTTGCAGTGCATCAATTGGGCAACTTCACTTATGGCACAACAAATGCGTCTGGTGTTGCAAATCTCAATATTTCACCAGTAGCCGGTGAGCCGTTAATTGTCGTTGTAACCGGACCCAATATTTATCCTTATGTCGATACACTAGAAGTGACTGCTGCAGGTGTGGCAATATATCCCGTAGCCACAACCTACATCGAAAGATGGGGCGATGGCGATGGCAGAATTAACCCAGGTGAGCGCATAAAATTCCGTCCACGTTTCACAAACTTGGGCACATTGACCGGCACAGGATTAAGTGCGAAGGCGCGCTCGAACGATCCGGGCATAATCTTCCTTGATTCTACTACGATTATCCCCGCAATTGCACCAGGTGAAACACTTTATGGTGATACAATAGCTTTCGAGGTTTCGAGCACACATGCTGCGTCCGAAGGTATCGAATTGTTATATTATATAACTTCATCTTCCGATGGACCTTGGACCCGCACGCAAGTTTCGCCACCGAAGGTTCATCGTTTTCGCGCCACACTTTCGAGTTTTACCATTACCGACACTGCACCCTATGGTGATGGCGACGGTACTCTCGAAGTGGGTGAGCAGGCTTTTCTTTCGGTGAATCTCGCAAATGAAACTCAAGCAAGTTGTCTCTCACTCGGCGCTACAGCTACACTTTCAACAACAGCAAGCCTTGCGGTTTCGCCCGATGCATGCGATTTCGGTTCATTTTCACCAGGTGTAACTCGAACGTCAACACCAGCTTACATTCTCTATGTTTCGCCCGACGCGGTTCCGGGT
>CAYUDB010000045.1:0-14689 GCA_964443405.1 uncultured bacterium
CATCGTGCTTGGCAATAAATAACAAAGGTGATACATGAAAAATGAACATAAAATCGGCTTTGTTTGTGCAAAAAAACTTTGCGCGCTAATGTGCATTTTGCTTGTGGCAGGGCTTGCTTTTGCGCAGGCGGATTTTTTGGGTTTACCTGCATCGGCTGCCAGTTCAGCATTGGGTAATGCATGTTACTCTTTCGATCCGCAAAGTTCATCGGTTTTTGCTAACCCCGCCAACATGTACAACTTACAACGACATATGCTTGGCATCTCTTACGAGATGTATCCAAGTGAAGTTTCCAATTTGAGTGTGAGCGGCGTTTTTGCCGCATCGCACCTGCGATTTGGCGCGGGTTTTGTGCAGCATGGTGTGCCCGGCATTATAGGTTACGATGAAACGGGACACACAACGGGCGAGTTCGATTATTTCTCAAATGCGCTGGTTTTTGGTGTGGCATATGGCGTTAGTGCAGGACGCGTTTCTAAACCGTGTCGCATGAGTTATTCCGATTGTGCTGGCGGCTTGGCACTCAAGCTGATCACCCAAAACGAGGGTGAGGCTACAATTGGCACAGGTGTTGCGCTCGATTTAGGCGCAAGCTTCAAACTTGGCTACTATCGATGGGGTGTAGCGGTTAAAAATATTTATGGCGTAATGGTTTACGATGATACCGAAAATAGCGATGAGCGCATACCCATTATTATCGGCGCAGGCGGCTCGTTCAATTTTTGTGGCTCATCGTGGGCAGAACTTGCACTCGAAACCGAAGAATTCAACGACTATGCTGTTGTTGTTGGTGGGCATTTTCTCGCTACCGAATATGCAGGTTTTCGCGGTGGCATTCGCCTAAAACCTTTCTCCGACGATTTCGCTCACGACATGAAAATTTCTTTCGGTGGCAGCATTTACAAATCATTTGGTTTGCCTGCCGAGCTATCATATTCTGTAACATATCTGCCTCAAATAGGTTCTTTTGCTTTTGGCGGTGCTCTGAATTTTAACACTTTTGGCGAATAAACGCAAAAAGCAGTTGACAAAAATAGTGCCATTCTTATTTTAGAGCCTTGCACGGAGGGTGTAGCTCAGTAGGTTAGAGCGTCGGTCTGTGGAACCGAAGGCCGTGGGTTCAAGTCTCATCACCCTCCCATCCGTTTGTGTTGTTGTATGTTTTTCGTTTTCGCTCCTTTTTTTTGGTTTTGTTTCTCGGGGGAAGTTCCCTCTTCCCATGTTGATCTGTTTTTGTCCTTCTCTATTTGTTGTCAAGGCACATGTGGGTTTTCCGCATGTGCTTTTTTTATCGGGAAGTGCATGTAACACTATTCGTCAATGGTTAGGCAGTATATTAGAATTTTGCGAAATATTTTGGCGTTTGTTTGCCTGTTTTGCGCGGTTGACGGCAGTATCGACCAATGATGTCTTGACTTTTAGCGGTGTTTTTTTATCTTGTTCGCTAATTTAATATTCGACCTTGCGGGGAAAAATAATGAATAAAATCAAACCGTTCGAAATTGTGCGTTTTGAGGATGCGACACCGGAATTTTACGCCGAGCTAGGTTTCAAAAGCGGTCTGGAATGCCACCAGCAGCTTTTCACGGCTAAAAAACTGTTCTGTCGTTGCCCAGCAGGCATATACTCCGAAGACTATGATGCAGCAATATTGCGCCATATGCGCCCAACGCTTTCTGAAATGGGCACTTACGATGGCACCGCACTCATGGAGTTCAAAAAGAAAAAAGATGTGCTCTATATGCTCAAGTCTGAAACTGTATGCACTTACGAAATGGATGACACCCCGCCGTTTCTTATTTCCGACGAAGCATTGGAGAAAGCAGTAAAAATTGCTATGCTCTTTGGCTGCAACATAGTAGGCGAAGTGCATGTTATGCGGAAACAATACCTCGATGGCTCGATTCCCACAGGTTTCCAGCGCACGCTTGTTGTAGGTGTAAACGGCGAAGTGCCAATGGCAAACGGCAAATCTTTTGCTGTCACCCAAGTTAACCTCGAAGAAGATTCATGCCGCGAAGTTTCCGATATTGCACACCGCATAACTTTTCGCACCGATCGCCTCTCAATGCCACTTATCGAAGTCATTACCGACGCTTCACTTACAACGCCACAACTTGCTTACGAGGCATGCAGACGCATACAGACCATGACTCGTTTTTCGGGGCTTATGCGCCGTGGTGCAGGAGCATCGAGGCAGGATGTAAACGGTTCGGTCGCTGGCGGGTCACGTGTGGAAATAAAAGGTGTGCCACGCATACCTACAATACCTAAGCTATTGCACTACGAGGCAATACGCCAAAAAATCTTTTTGGATATTCGTGATGAATTGCTAAAGCGCACTCTTTTCTCCGACCCACATTTCATAACTTTTGTCCCCATAACGGCGAATCCTACTGTTTTAAAATCGCCACTTTTCGCACGTGCCGAAAAAGTTATAGCTGTTGTTGTGCGCGAGTTCGCCGATTTATTCCTCACCGAAATACAGCCTGGGCGCACATTTGCCGATGACGTATCGTCGATAGTTAGCGTTGTTGCATGCATGGATCAAATGCCGAATATGATTTACGGTCCACGCCCAGATATTGGTGCACCCGACATGGCTCAATGGGCAAGTTTGCGCAAGGATGTTGGTGCTTCGGCAAATGATTTGGTAACAATAGTTTGGGGCAATGCCCGCGATTGCGACCTCGCAGCATCCGAAATTCGCGACCGTATTATATTTATGAAAGATAGAGCAGTGCCCGAAGAGACGCGCCGTTCGCTCCGTGGTGGCAACACTGTTTTCGAACGTGTATTGCCCGGTGCCGACAGAATGTATCCCGACACAGACCATCCACCAGTAGCGCTTAGCGAGGACTACCTTGCAAAAATTCGTGCGCAAATTCCCGCTTCACCTTGGGACCGCGAAAAGAATTACGAGTCATTAGGGCTTTCGGCACAGCTTGCTTTCGACATATTGCGAGAAGGTAAGGCAGAGCTTTTCGAGGAGCTTGTCGATAAAACCAAATTTGCGCCCTCGATTATCGCCTCAGCACTCACAGAACATCCACGCAAGATGAGACGTAAACTTTCACGTTTCAAGCCACTTTCGCCCGAGAAAATCGCAGAGATATTCGAAACACTCGAAAAGCTTGGTTCGCCGCACGAAGCGGTGGCATTGGCACTTGAGTTTTCGTATCAAAAGGCAAATTGCGACATCCCTGCGAATTTCACACCTGTGCCAGAGGATGAAGCACGACACATGGTCAACATTGTTCTCAGCTCACCGGCTTTCGGTCAGTTGAAAACTCGCGATCCACAAGCACGCGCGCGCGCGGCAATGGGCTTGGCTATGAAGTTTTTGCGCGGCAAATTTCCTGGTGCCCAGCTCGAAAACCTTGTCAAATCTACCCTTTCCTGCACGACGCAATAGCATGCAAGTCATGCAATAGCGCACACAGTGGCATGTTTAGAATGCGGAGAAATCTCGCCACGTGTAGCGGCGTGCCGCTAAAACACGTGCTTCGCTACTGCGTGCGCTATTACCTGCGTGTATGGAAACGGTGAAAAGTTGAGAGAGATGAGTGATTGTGAAGGGTAAGTTTTTTGAGGAAACACAGGGAGAGGGCATTTTTGGGGCGGAAGTTTTCACTGTACATTGTTTGCTTCTCAAGTCTGGCGGCGTAGCCGCTGAAACGCATGCTTCGCATGCTGTGGAGGAAAAGTGTTTTCACAAGATGGTTTTGTGCTATTTTTTGTCACATAAACTCATTAACATGACGTATTGCCTACAAGGATGACTATGCAAAACGTAAAAATCGTTTCTTGGAACGTGAACGGCATTCGTGCTGTGGCGAAAAAGGATTTCATACCTTGGCTGCGTTCTTCAAATGCTGATATAATATGTTTGCAGGAAACAAAAGCCGAGCCAACAGACGTTCCCAAGGAGCTTTCGAGCGAAAAACAATACACACAGTATTGGAACTCTGCTGCCAAGAAAGGTTATTCGGGTGTGGGTATGCTGACAAAACTTAGCGCGCGCGAGGTAGTTTTTGGGCTTGGCGACGAACGTTTTGATAGCGAGGGCAGGGTTATACGCGCAGATTTTGACAGCTTTGTGCTTTTGGGAGTGTATTTTCCCAATGGCGCCATGAGTGCCGAGCGTTTGCGGTTTAAGCTCGACTTTTACGACGCATTTTTTGAGCATATCGAAACGTTAAGGCGCGAAAAACGCCCTGTTATTTTTTGTGGCGACGTGAACACTGCACATAAAGAAATCGACCTCTCGCGCCCGAAAGAGAACTCCAATGTCTCTGGATTTCTGCCCATAGAGCGCGCATGGTTAGATAAAATCACAGCGGCAGGCTGGGTGGATACTTTTCGGGCTTTCGATTCATCGCCGAACAAATACACTTGGTGGGATTACAAAACCAAAGCTCGCGAACGCAATGTTGGCTGGCGCATCGACTATTTTTTCATTAATAGCGAGTTTTTGGGCAATGTTAGCGAGGCGTTTATTTTGCCCGAAGTGCTGGGTTCCGACCATTGCCCGATTGGCATAACGCTCAAAGTGTAACTATCATGTTTTGTGGTGAAATGCCTTCGCCGATTTTATAGCTGCTATCGAACGTGCACAAAGGGCATAGCCACAATAGCTTTTTTAGAAATGGCGAACAGTTTTTAAAAATCATCGAGCTTTGCGAGGCTGTGGGCGGCATTGCGTGCCCAGAAGGTGTGTTATCGGAAACTTGCTGTCGATTGCGCCGCACGCACTGGCAAAAGGCGGGCATATTGTGCGGTAGAGCTTTAGCAATAGTAAAAACTGTGCTAGAGGATGTCGCAGAGGTGTAAGATGTTTTGCGTGCGCGTGTCGATGATGATGGCATCGACACGCATGGGCAAATCGGGGAGCGCATTTTTGAATATGTACTCATCGATGGCTTTGCGCAAACGCGAAATTTTACGCTCGTTAATCCACTCGAGCGGATGCCCATATTTGCCCGCATTGCCACTTTTCACTTCGACGAAAACCGTTGTGCCATCGCTAGTTTGCGCTACAATGTCGATTTCACCATAGCGCCCGTGCCAGTTTGTGCAAATCAATTTAAACCCGTGTTCGACGAGAAATTGTTGTGCGAGCACTTCGCCTTCATTGCCTCGCTGGCGGGATGTTTTCGCCATTTTTCCTCTTGGATACAATTTCCGAATTTAGTTGACTTGCATTGTGCTTACAATAAATTTTTTGTCTATGGAATTTTTTGATTCGTACATAGTGCCAGTACTTTTCGTTGTGCTTGGCTTTCTTTTGGGGGTAATCGCCGAGAAGATTATCGTCAAAAAATTGCGTGCGTGCCTCGACCCATCGTGCGAACAACGCGCGAACGACCATTTTCGCCTACGCGGTGTGATAATTGCATTGTTTATAATTGGGGGCATTTTCGCCGCAATCAATTACGCCACAATCGACGATAAGCTTGTGGTTTTTTTTGATAAAATCCTCGTTGTAGTGGCAGTCTTCACAGTGTGCATAATGCTCTCGCGTTTTCTGGTATTTTACATATCGTCAAAATCACCACAAACTAATTCTCGTCATCCGGTTACCACTATTTTTACAAAAGTAACGTCACTCACCGTTTATGTCATCGGCTTTTTTGTTGTCATGAATGCGCTGGGTGTTTCGATAATGCCACTTTTGACGGCACTTGGAGTTGGTGGTTTGGCTGTGGCTTTGGCTTTGCAAGACACTCTTTCGAATTTCTTTGCAGGCATACAGATAGTTTCATCGCGCGTGGTAAACCCGGGTGATTATGTGCGCATCGAAACTGGTGATGAGGGTTATATTCTCGACGTAGGTTGGCGAAACACTACCATTCGTTCGGTGTCAAATAACCTCATATTAATACCGAACTCAAAACTTGCCTCAAATATCGTCACCAATTATACCTTACCCGAAACAGCGCTCACACTTATAATTCCAACGAGCATAAGTTATAATGATGACCTCGACAAAGTGGAAAACGTTGCTCTTGATGCAGCACGAGCTGTTATTGCCGCCTACGAAAGCGCAGTGAAAGACTTTGAGCCACTTGTGCGTTTCTCGCGTTTCGGCGATAACGGTATCGAATTCAACACAATTTTCCGCGTGAAAGAATACTCGGAGCAGTTCAAAATTCGCAGCGCTTTTATCAAAGAGCTGAAGCTTCGTTTTGATGCGGCAGGCATAGAGATTCCCTATCCAATGCGCAACATAATTGTCCGGAAAAATTGATATCTCAGTTTTACAAAAACCCGCTCCACAAATTTCAACAAAAATTTCTCGAGGTATCAGATGCTCACTGCATTGCATTATGTGCTTTTTGCTGTAGGTTTCTATGTTTTGTACAAGGGAGCCGATTTTCTTGTAGCCGGTTCTTCGGCAATAGCTAAAAAGCTTGGCATCTCCGAACTCTTCATAGGAATAACCCTTGTTGCTTTTGGAACTTCCACGCCCGAACTTTTTGTCAACCTCATCGCGAGCGCGCAAGGCAACCCCGAAATTTCCATCGGTAACATTATCGGTAGCAATATCTTTAATGCTCTTCTCATTTTGGGTGTGTCCGCACTGGTATATCCACTGGTTGTGCAAAAGACAATTGCAACCAAACTTATACCACTCAACATTATTGCCTCACTCATCATACTCTTTGCCTCAAATGACGGGCTTTTGGAAGGCGATTTGACATCCGAGCTTTCGCGCATAGATGGCATAGTATTTTTACTGTTTTTCCTTGTGTTCATGGATTACAGTTTTGGGATTTTTAGAGATTCGGAATGTGTTTCTACCGATGTTTGCCAAAAAACGATAAGCATTCCGAAAGGTGCGCTAATGGTATTCGGTGGTCTGTTTTGCCTTTTCATTGGCTCCAAATGGGTTGTGGATGGCGCCATAATGTTATCGAAAGCGTTGGGAATAAGTCAATCGCTTGTGGCATATACAATTATTGCTGGTGGCACATCTTTACCCGAGCTTGCCACATCATTTGTGGCGGCTTTGAAGAAAAACTCGGACATAGCAATTGGCAATGTCATTGGCAGCAATATTTTCAACATTTTCTTCATACTTGGCGTTAGCGCTGTGATTTCCCCATTACCTTTCAGCCGCAACTCACTTTTCGACATTGGCGTATGTGTGTTTTCGGCAGTAATCCTCTATCTTTTCTGTTATCTGGGCAAAAAGTTCACCATTGACCGCACGAAAGGCATAATTCTCATCATATGCTATGTTTTTTACATTGTTGCGCTTCTTTATCGTGGATAACTGCCTAGCATAAGGGCACCCGCGCTTCGTTTTTGCAAATTTTATTTTTCACACGGGTGTTTCGATGCCAACGGAATGTAATTCACCGCAGGTTATGTGACATTTCACAGTGCGGAGCTGATACTAACACAACAAATCTGCTTGGAAAATGGCGATGAAGTGTTTTTTTCTGAGCATAAACTTTGGGACGAGTTGGTTTATGAAAAACATAGTAAAGCTCTTGCTAGCGGCTTTGCCAATTTTTGCAATATGCTCTTGTGTCGGCGATTATGGTTCAAACGATGCACAAAAATCTCCACAATCGTTAGCATATGCCGACAATGTTTCGGTGCGCTTCACCGATTCGGGGAAACTTGTGGCAATTTTGCACTCAACGAAATTTGTGGAGCGCGACAATCTCACTTGGGGCTGGAACGTGCGCGCAGATTTCTATTCATCGAGCAACGATACGCCACAAGGGGGCATCACTGCCGACTCTGGTTATGTGAATCAGGGGCGCACGGGCAAGGAAGTGCAGGTTTTTGGCAATGTGCACATGACCTCACCACGTGGAGTGGAACTGTTTGCCGATTCACTGCGCTGGAACCCGCTCAGCCGCAAGATCGAATCCGAGTCGAACGTGCGCATTGTGCGTGGACGCGAAACAGTGCGTGGCAAAGGCATTCGTTCCGACCCAGGCTTTGAGAACATCCGCATTATTAATGTTTCGGGCACACTCGAAAATCTGTAATCGTTAATGCCGGCGTGCCCACAGAACAAGTGCACAACACAATATGCTGATGCGTTAATCGTTGGAATATAAGGAGATAAGTATGGAATTTGGCGAAAAGATAAAAATCATCGATTTTGGGTCGCAATATTCACAGCTGATAGCACGCAGAATTCGTGAACTTGGCGTATATAGTGAGCTTATTTCTTGTCATGCGCCGGTTGAAGATATGTTCGATGAAACCACAAGAGGGATAATACTTTCTGGTGGTCCTGCCTCTGTGTTAGAGGAAGGTTCGCCGAATATCGATGCACAATTGTTTGATAAAGGCGTGCCTATTTTAGGAATTTGTTACGGCATGCAGCTTATGGCAAAACAGTTTGGTGGGCATCTGGCGAGGGCTTTGCGGCGCGAATACGGCAGAGCTGGTGTGCATGTGATGGGGAATTGTCCACTTTTTGCGAACATGCCCACCGACCAAAATGTTTGGATGAGTCATGGCGACAATATAGAAACTCTGCCGCCGGGTTTTGAACTGGCAGCACATAGTGAGCAACTGCCCGTGGCTGCAATGTTCAACACACAACGAATGTTTTATGCGGTGCAATTTCATCCCGAAGTGGAACATACGGTTTTTGGGCGCACGATGCTCGAGAATTTTGTTCGGCACATTTGCGCTTGCAAAAAGAACTGGACACTTGACGATTATATCGAGGCGCAACTGGATAAAATTCGTGCGCAAGTGGCAGAGAATGAACAAGTTGTCCTTGCGTATTCGGGTGGTGTAGATAGCACTGTTGTTGCCGCCTTGATGATAAAGGCTGTAGGTTCGCGCACTGTGCCAATATTCGTCGATAATGGGCTTTTGCGCGCAAACGAAGCGCAAAACGTTGCCGAAAATTTTGCAAAAGCTTTTGATATTCAACTTATTATAGAGGATGCGTCACAAGAGTTTTACGAAAAACTTGCACGTATTACCGACCCCGAAACAAAACGCAAAATCATCGGCGGCACTTTCATCGATGTTTTTCGGCGGCGCGCGACAGACATACCCAACGCCAAATTTCTTGCTCAAGGCACACTTTATCCCGATGTTATTGAATCGCAATCACATAAAGGACCATCTGCCACAATAAAAACGCATCATAATGTGGGCGGGTTGCCAGAGCAGCTGGGTTTTGCACTCATCGAGCCATTGCGCGAGCTTTTCAAGGATGAGGTGAGGCAACTTGGTGCTAAACTTGGGCTTCCACACGATATGCTCTGGCGGCATCCTTTCCCAGGACCAGGCTTGGCTGTGCGAATTTTGGGCGAAATTACAGTCGACCGTGTGAAATTGTTGCAGCAGGCAGACAAGATTTTCATAGATGAACTTAAGGAATCCGGCACGTATTACAATGTGTGGCAAGCATTTGCGGTTTTACTGCCAATAAAAACCGTAGGCGTTATGGGTGACGAACGCACATACGAAAACGTGATAGCTTTGCGCTCGGTGAATTCCACCGATGGCATGACCGCCGATTGGTCGCGCATCGATTTCGATATTTTGGCAAGAGCAGCTTCACGAATAGTCAACGAGGTGCGTGGCATAAATCGCGTGGTGTACGATATCACATCGAAGCCGCCTGGCACAATCGAATGGGAATGAAACACTTACGTTATTGACGTTCTGCATGATGTCTGAAAATTGGCACAGCCAAATTTGTGTAGGCAAGCGCAGAAACCGGACATTTTTGCGCGCTGCTGGTCAAGTTTTTTTCGAAGATGTGCGAAAAGCAATTTTCCTAAATAGGCGCTGTTTGAAAAACTATCTGCTTTCACAAATAAAACGTAGGTTTTGATTGAGGTAATTCTGGGGTAAATTTGAACTTATAAAAACTATAAGTATGATTATTCGTTGTGAAAAATGTGAAAAGCATATGCAAATTCCCACAAACTTCGTGGGCTTTGTCCAATGCCCGTCGTGTTTTGCGCCAAATGCATGTGGCACAGCCCTTCGCAGCGAATGCCCATATTGCTCGGCACCCACAGTAGCAAAAAGAATACCATTTTCTTCTTTTGTGTGCCAAAAATGCGGCAATACCGTGTATTATTTGGGCGGCGACACCTTTAGCAAAGGGTTTGGCGCTAAGATAATAGTTATTGCCAATATAGCAGCGCTTGTTTTGAGCTATGCACTTGGATTCATAATTATGAAAAAGACACACGGAGACCCTGTCGATTGTTGTAGCGCTTGGCTTGTAATTTTGCTACCGTTGGCTAATTTTATCGTGTGGCTGCAATGGAAAAAATATCATTTACAACCTGCGCAATATGCGGGAATACCATATGAAATTCCCGAGGAAAAACCAACAGCTGAAGCAGTCGATTTTTCTATCGAAAAAGCATTTCTATCGTTGCCGCCGTCAGCTACAGTCGAGGAAATGCTCGCACGCATAAAAGCACTAGCTATGCAAAACCAACAGTCTCCGCAACTTACCGACATCGAAAACGCGCAGCGCGCAAAAATTATTGCCGAACTGAAAAGAATCTACAACCAAATAAGAGGCGCAGAAGCAAAGCAACAATAGGACAGCTCTCGCGCCGTCTGTATTTAAAGGATTAACAAAAATTAGGCGCGCCTCTTGAAAACCGCGAAAACACATGTCTTGTGAATAAGCGCTTTCAATGTCTGCGCTTTTTTTCTTGCGGGAAAAGGTTTTGAAAATATTTTTACTGGCTATGACACTTTTGAACCTAAAATATCGCCACGTGCCCGTTTGCGGAGATATGCTTTTAGGATATCGCAACGATGTTTTTGCACATCCTTGAAGTGCGCAACTTATTATCTCACAAAAAAATATAACTACAAAAAATTTTAAGGAGAAAAAATGCGCAAAAATTTCCTCACCAAAGAGCAAGTCGATAATCTCACTCCCGCAGATGTTCACGCGACAATAGGTCGTGTTATGCTTGCCGACGGTTTTTCGCTTGTTGTGGATTTAGAAAAATCATGCGGTATGTATATTTACGATTCGCGCAATCAATGCCAATTTCTCGATTTCTTCTCATATTTCGGTTCATGGGCTTTGGGACACAATCACCCGAAAATGCAGGATGAAAAGTTCCTCAAAAAAATAGCGCACGTCGCCCCGCAAAATCCCTCAAATTCCGATCTCTACACCGTTGAAATGGCGCAATTTATCGCGACATTTGAGCGCGTTTGTATGCCCGAAGAGTTCACGCACGTATTTTTCATTGCCGGCGGCGGTTTGGCTGTCGAAAATGCTCTTAAAGCCGCCATGGACTGGAAAGTGCGCAAAAATCTTGGTCGCGATATGCCCGCCTTGGGAGGCAAAATTTTGCACTTCAAACAAGCTTTTCACGGCAGAACCGGCTACACACTCTCGCTCACAAACACCTTCGACCCGCGCAAAACCGAGTTTTTCACCAAATTCCTCGACTGGCCCCGTGTCGAAAACCCCAAGTGCATTTTCCCGCTCGAAGGTGAAAACCTAGCCGCAACGCAAGCCGCCGAAACTCGTGCAATTGCCCAAATAATGTGCGCCATCGCCCAAAATCCCGATGACATTGCCGCAATTCTCATCGAACCCGTCCAGGCTGAAGGCGGCGACAACCATTTCCGTCCCGAATTTTTCGCAGCACTCCGCCGCATCTGCGACGAGAACGAAATCATGCTCATTTTCGATGAAGTTCAAACAGGCGTAGGGCTTAGCGGCAAAATGTGGACATACGAACACACAGGCGTTGTGCCCGATCTCGTGGCATTTGGCAAAAAACTGCAAATTTGCGGTTTCATGTCCACATCGCGCATCGACGAAATCCCCGAGAACGTTTTCGCTGTCGAAAGCCGCATCAACTCCACATGGGGCGGCAGCCTCACCGATATGGTTCGTGCACAGCGCATACTCGAAATCATCGAAGAAGATAACCTCGTCGAAAACGCTGCTAAAGTTGGCGAATATCTCCAAAAACGCCTTGCAGAACTTGCGAAAAAATACCCGACATTAGTTTCGAACGTGCGCGGTAAGGGCTTGCTTTGCGCATTCGATTTACCCACATGCAAAAAACGCGATAAAGTGCGCGGCACAGCTTATTCCAAAGGGCTTATCGTCCTTTCGTGCGGCGAAAAATCCATTCGTTTCCGTCCGGCACTTATTGCTTCGAACGAAGATGTCGATAAAGCTGTAGCCATCCTCGATTCCGTGCTTGGCACGATCTAAACCCGCGTGTGCTTTTCGAGGTAACTCACTTTTGCGCCAAATGTCGCATTTTTCGTGATTCTCACCTCGCATCATTGAGTGAAAGTTTTGGCGCGCTACGACAGAAGCTTTTAGCAGTAGAAAAAGGCAAACCACCAGGCGAAAGCTTGGTGGTTTTTTTATCAATTGGCATCTGGGCATGCATGACGCTAGATAAGATCACCGGGAGCACGCTTTGAAACCTAGATATATTGACGCAAATGGATTTTCATCGCAGCATGGATTCGTAACAAGTTTCGCAAACAAGCGATGGCGGAAGTTGCTTCAAAACACACTATTGTGCTGGCAATTGCCCAAGGAGAAGAAAGATTTGGCGATTTGCGGCATTTTGGGAGCAATAAAAATGTGGATAAGTTTTAACATAAGAATACTCTTGACAAAATAGACAGCTACGGATATTTTGAATGCACTTTAACTAAACCATTCGGGAGGAGCCGGCATAGGTTAGTGCTTGATTTTTAGCGAATTGCGCAGGGGGTAATTTTTGAAACGCATTTCGAGCACAATCGCATGTGGCTCTTTGGGGGTTATTTTTTTTGTTTTGGCATCTGTTATTGCAACAATAGATGCTGCTGATGACTCCTACGACTATTGTCCCGCACGCGATGGGCTTTTTCCTGCCGACCCTTCCCAATTATGGGCGCAAGTAGAGGGTTTGGCGGGGTTGTGCCCGCCCAAAACATTGGGCAGCAAAGTATTGGGTTTGTTTTTGCCCGGCGATTACTATCCAATTAGTGGTGCTGTAATGGGTGCAGCCTTTGCGGAGGTCAAAGGTGCTACCTATGATGTTGTGTGCGTGATAGTAAAATCGCAAAATGCTGCTGCACCTGTAACTCTTTTTGATTCACCGCGTTTTGTCACTCCTATAGGCGTGCTCTATTGCGATACAATAGCCGCGCGCGATGTGGCACAGAAGCTCCCCTGGATAAATATCAGTCGCGCTTGTCCCGATAAAGATTTCTGGTTTCAATTGCCATTCATCCAATACTGCCTTGGCTCGCCGCGAATTTTCCCCATTGAGGTGGGCAAATTGTCGTTTTCCGAAATTGACGCGCTCACCGAAGTCATCAAAAAGCAGTTCGAAAACAAGCGTGTACTAACGCTCGTCGTGTCCGATTTGGCATACGATGAAGACGCACGTGCAATAGCTAAGCTCGACAATGTTGGGCTGCCGCTGCTCGAGAAACTCGACCGCGAAATGCTCAGCACTCGCGTTGACTCGGGATACACCGAAATTGAAGCTGCGGATGCCGCTTATTTGGGCATGAGCCTAATAAAAAAATTTGGTGCAACCACAGGTGAAGTGCTTCAACATAGTGCCACACTTGGTATGCCTCGAAAAATGCGCAAAGGGCTTGCGTCCATCGTTTGGATGAACACAGGCACACGTTGCCGCGAAACAGTGCTTTCACCCGCCGATGGCATGGCGCTTTTGGAGGTTTCTAAAAGCATCGTCGCCGGAAAAAAATTCCAGTCGCAAATACCAAAAAACCTTTACGAACAAAGCGCGGGTGTTTTCGTCACCATCGAGAAAAATGGTAAAGTTATCGCCCGTGCTGGTGATTTATTCTCGTCGATGAACCTTGTTGATGCAGTGATAAAATTTTCAAAAATCATCGTTTCCACAAAAAAATTGCAACGCCTCACAAAAGAACAACTCGATGGCGCAACTCTTGTTGTCAGCGTTGCCAAGCCTACTGCCAATGTTGTTTTGCCAGCATCCTACATGGGAATTTACATTCGCCAAGATAAAAACGTTAGCATCACCCTTCCAAACGAAGACACCGAATTTTCGCCAAAGCAGCGCCTCGAACGCGCCTGTTTGCGCACGGGGCTTTATTCGCAAAGTTGGTGCAGCCCCGAAACTTACGTCCATTATTTTACGGTGATGTCTTTCGCAGGGCAAATAAACGAATAGCTTATGCGTTACAATTGGGCAAAATGATAAAACCTGTGGACATAAAAATTAAAATTGCGCTCGCGTCGATGTGTGTTATTGGCGTGGCGATATTTATTTTTGCGCTCCACCACGGCAGAGATAAACAAATTCCCACTGCCGAAACGTGCACGTCATTTGCGCTTGAATGTGTATGTTGTGGCGAAATTGTTGCAAACCAGGCGCTTTTTTGGGCACTTTCGAAAAAAGGTGTGGGCGCCACGCTCATCGAAAACTTCCGTGCACCGCTATCGCAAGTTCTCGATTTGCGCCGCATACAACCCGGTGACAAATATAAGCTTGTGCAAAACTCTGCGGGCGGTTTTGAGTATTTTGAGCTAATTCGAAGCCCCTGGGAAAAATATGTTGTTGAGAAAAGTGGCGAAAAGCTCTTGGCTCGCAAAGATACCATCCCGCTTTCGCGAGTGATTGTTTGTGCCAAAGGCGAAGTGCAAAACACCCTTTGGGAATCCATGCGCAGCTGCAAAATAGAGCCACAGGC
>CAYUDB010000046.1:0-14618 GCA_964443405.1 uncultured bacterium
GCACAGTATTATCGCAATACATGATCAGTAATTTTAAATATAATGTTAACAATCAATATATGTTGATGATATAATCATTTATCAATCAAACTTTTCCAAATATCTCACGCAAAACTCTCTCAAGATCACGTAATGGTATTTGTGTTTCGCGATCTGAAATGGCTTTCGATGGCTCAGGATGAGTTTCCAAGTATAATCCATCAGCGTCTAATGCTAAAGCTACTTTACCATAAGGAATAATAAAGCGTCTATCGCCAGAAGTTGCACCATCAGCTGCACCAGGTTTTTGACACAGGTGCGTTATATCGACTATCACTGGCACATGATAGCCTTTCATTATTACTAATCCTCTTGTGTCGAATATTAAGTCACCATATCCAAAGAAAGTGCCACGTTCTGTGAGCATTATTTTATCATTCCCAGTTGATATGCCCTTATTCAATATATGCCACATATCATTTGGTGATACGAATTGCCCTTTCTTTATATTAATACAAAGTCCTGATCGCGATGCTTCAAGTATTAAGTCAGTTTGTCTGCATAAAAATGCTGGTATTTGCAATATATCAACAAAATCTTTAACTATCGATACTTGATTACTTTCATGCACGTCTGTTAAAACTGGTATTTTATAATATTCACGCACATCTGCTAATATTTTTAATCCATCCTTAAATCCAATTCCACGTTCCGAGTTTCCAGAAAGCCTATTTGCCTTGTCAAATGAGCCTTTAAAAACTAAATTAACATCTAGCAAGCTTGCAATACGTAAAAGCTCTGCAGCACATTCCATTGCCATATCATAAGACTCTATTGCGCATGGACCACCAATAATAGTCTTACGTTTAGATCCAATTTTCAATCCCATTAATTCAATTTCCATGCTTTCTACTCCAATCAATTTGCATTAATCGTTTATATACTTTGTCGTTATATGGATCTATTTGTAATGAATTCCAAATATATTTGCGTCCTAATTCAATATTATTTAAAGCAATATAGATTTCTCCTAAATGATAAAGTACTTCCGAATCATTAGACATGCCTTTCAAAGCAGTATTTACAAAATACAGTGCAGAATCATAATCACCTTCGCGAAATTTTAACCAACCATAGCTATCAATATAGGCTTCATTATTTGGGTCTTCAAAAAGCGCGTCTAATATTAAGGCTTTCGCATCATTTAATCGAATATTTTCATCTGCTAAAACATATCCCAGTAAATTATTAAATCGTGCCTCATATAATCCTTTTGCAATCGCAGTATCAAGTTCAGTAATTGCTTCCAATCTTCGACCTGCCAATTCTAATGCAGTAATATAATAGAACCAATGATCAATATTCGAATACGAAGTATCAATTGCAGACTTAAATTTATTTATTGCCTCATTATAAAGTCCGATTCTCGATAATGCAACACCAGCCCAGAAGCTTGATTCTTTTAAATCCTTACTTAATGTTTCACTTTCAGATATTGATAATCTTAAGTTGATTGTATCGTTTAACTCAGCTAAGCTTAAGAATTTAGCTCCATAGATATCACCTTCATGTGAAATTTGTAATGCTTTATCATACATTACAATTGCACTCTCAGGACAAAATGTAAAATCATAACATTTTCCTGCTAAATATAATATCACGAAATCATTACTGTCTATTTCGCTAAATTTTTCAAATGTATATAGTGCATGATCATATTTTTGTGATGTAAAAAGTAATTGAGAATAACCAATACAGTAATTTGTCCAATAATAACTATTTCCAAAGCTTGACATACGCCGTTTCACAATAAAATCTGTAGCTTCCTTAAACATTTTATTCATATACAATCTATCTGCATAAAAAGACGCCACAGCATTATCATATTCAAATATTTGAGAATAGCGTTTCAATAATAAAAATGCACTATCTGGTATATTAAGTTCATCATATACTTTAATAACTTCAATATATCCCATCTCTGTATCAGGATATAAGTCTATTTTTTTCATAAAAAACTCTTTTGCATCTTTATATTTGTTTTGAAGTAAGGCAATTTTTCCTCTCATATACAAAATCAACATTTCATCGCCATACTTCTTGTGTAATTTTTCTAAAAACTGTTCATTTAATTTAAGTTCTGTTTTTGATGTATCACAAAACTCAAGCGCATCAAGTGCATCTATTGTTTCTAACCCACCTTGCAATATATAATTTCTTGCTTCATTGCATCTATTAAGATTTGCAGAACTAAATATAAGTAACCACAGGACATCATTATCATTCATCCCATGCTCATAAGCACTTTTCGCATAAAGATATGCTTGTGCATAATTATCAAGGTCAGCATAACATAATGCGATTTGGAATTTTATTGTTGGTTCATCCTCTGCATAGCTTTCTGATAGTATAAACTCACTTAATGCAACTCGTGGATTTTCTAAAATTTCAGATGCATACATACCATTAAAAAAATGCTTAAGTGCACGTGCCTCATCCTTTTCTGCATAAACACATTTCACTGCTAATATACAAATTATCAATACTAATAAATAATATTTTTGTACTAATATTTTCATGATTACTCTCGTATATTTTATTTACAATTTACTAATATCAACATAATATGTGGTAATGTTAATTTACAATATTTAAAAAGCGGGTCTTTGTTCAAAAGAACAACTAATCAATACCATATTATCAATTTGTTGTTGTCTAAATTATGCCGACCCGCAAGCATAATTTATATACATGTTTTACAAACAGTTATGCAATTTCAGTGATCTATAATTCAGTTAGCTTAATTAATAATTCAAATAAGTATATTAAACTATCAAGCTACTGAAACAATAAATCAATTAAAATGTAACAGTAATTGTTGGCGACCACTTGCTTGTAGATGTTGAACTACCAGCTTGACATGTGAAAATATATACTCCTGGTTCCATTCCACCAAGAAATTCGTATGTATGATATAAAACATCGCCAAAAGGTTCACCATTACATTTCAAATTATAGAATGTTGCACCAGATACTTCATCCCATTTAAGTCTCATATCCATTGAGTCGAATCTTAAATTGGTTATATCTGGTAATTTTTCAAAATTTGTATGTATAATATCGCTTGGTATGCCAATATTTTCACCACTATATGCGCGAACTCGATAATCATGACTACCTATATAAAGATCTTTGAGGCGAAAATCATTTTTTGAGGTTATAGTTAAAAGTATCCAATCCTTTTTATCAGATTCCTTATGCTCAATTCTATAACCTTCTGCAAAATCAACAATATTCCATTTGAATGTAACATTTGTCTTATCGAATATAAAGGCTTCTGGTGCAGGAAGTTTTTTCCCATTTTGATCGTAAGTCCATATCTCGCTTGAAGGAACAAATCCCAAGAGGCGAAGTTCGGAACTATCTTTTCCAAGTGAAACTATCATGAAATTGTAAACAAGTCTCAATTTGTCGCAATCACGTTCGTATGTTGATGCTTTGGTGCTTGTTGCCTTAATACTAATATCTTTTAGTCGTATTGCATTTGACCAGAGTGCAGTATATTCATTTTTGAGTGTAATCATTTCTGTCACGAGATGATCAGGTATTACTCTTTCATCACCTATGGATCTTAAGCGATCATGTGTGCGTTTCCAATCATCTATAGCGGCGCTCAATCCTGCTCTACTGTGTGGTATTAGCCCAATTATATTATATTCGTTTATAATTTTATCATTTTTTTCAATATCTTCAATTATTGCGAGCAATAATCGTTTATTTTGTGAATATTTATCGACTGCCACATCAAATTTTTTGTGATATTCTTGATATGCTTCATCGAGCTGACCTAATGCGGCACTACATGTTGCGCGTACATTCGACCAATTAGTTGAGGAATTGCGTGCCCAGTCTAAGTTTGTGCCAGACAAGCCTATTATAGGTGCTAGTGAGTCAATATTTTGGCTCATCAGCTCAAGCCTATCAGAACGCACGTCTTCTGAATCTTGAGAGAAACCATTGTTACGAATCATTTTGTCCCCCTAATTTATTGTTTTTTATCATATTCCTATATATTGAACTCTATTTTGCATATCTACAGATTAGTATAGTTTTTCTTTGCCCTAAATACAACTTTTTTTTTGATTTTTTCCAACTAGAAAACTGCAAAATCATTTTTTTAATTTCGTAAAGTATCCAACTTTGCGCAATATTTGCTATTTCGCCTGGCTAAAACATCTATTTAATGTGCTTATGTCAAAGTTTTTCTCTAATTGTAATAATTTTATATTCATTATTAAAAATCCTCTTATAATTATCGCCTTTCCTCTCAATTCTATCAAAACTTCATTTTTTTTGCTCCCACCTCCTTATAAATAATTTCGATAAACATTGTAAAAAAGCAAGCTTTTTTTTGAAAAAATTATTTTTTTTTTACTACTTTTTTGATAGAACTTTTAAGTGCTTAATAAATGATTTCAATTGCTATGTTTCTAGATATAAGTATTTATCATACAATTTTTATTGCCTTATTTTCATTGTTAAATATATTTTTTTCAATCTTTAATCATTTGCTTTTTACTTTTTCTACCATGTATATTTTAATTACAAATTAAATTTTTGCATAAATAAGTTACTAATATTTCTAATTTTTTAGAATTTTAGTAACTGACAAGATAGTTTTCAAACTTGAAAGTAAACTCGTGAAGCTTGCTAAAATATTAATTAAACTTGATTACTAGTTCTTTTTGCTGGATAAATAAGATATCTAGCTTGATAGAACTTAATTTGTGCTTGAATGTTGATTATGATATTTTAAAAGATGGTAAATTAAGCTTGAAAGTCGAATTTTTAAGCTTGAAAGGTTGTCAGTTGAGCTTGAAAGGTGATAAACTGAAATTGAAAGTTGACTTATGATTCTTGTAAGTTGACTTAATGACATAGAAATGCTGTTTAGCATGCTTAGTAATTTGTATTTTTTATAAAAATGTTGACTTAACTGCATTGTTTAACAATAGTTTAGCAAAACTATGTTAATTTTTAATGCAATAAACTAAAATCTTGCACATGGAAGCTGATTAGACATTTTAACTATTTATTTTTTTCACCAAAGATATCAAATTCACAATGCTGAAACTACTTATTCTTGTGCAAATAGTATGTATATTTTGCTAATCTTTTTAGAGTATAATTATGAAAATGCGCATGTTTTGCAAAATAATTATTAATGTGCCACAAAATTGCAAATAAAAAAACCTAGTATTTTGTTTTTTTAGCAAAATACTAGGTTGTATAAACAAGAAATATGAGATTATGCGCTTATTGATTGGTGTATTGTGATAGTATTGTGATGAATGAAAGCATTTTGTTGAAAGCGCGTGCTCGATGCGAGTATTGATTTTTAATTTCGGGCGATATTTGCGCAAGTGTTTGCGATTCATTAAAAAGAAAAATTGGATCGTAGCCAAAACCGCCGTCTCCGTATGGTGTTTCGGCGATAAAGCCATCAAGTTTACCGGTGCAGACGTGATATGAATCGGTTTCGGTGAGCAGAACAGCTGCGCAGAAAAAATGTGCGCTGCGTTTTATATATGGAACACCTGTCATAAGCTCCAAAATTGCCTCGATTCCGCCAGTTTTGCCCACCATTTTGCATTGCTCGTTGAAGCGTGCGGAGTGCAACCCTGGTGCACCGCCAAGAAAATCGATGCACAATCCAGAATCGTCGGCAATAGCGGGCATTTTTGCGGCTTGAGCGTATTGAACGGCTTTAATGTAAGCATTTTCCACGAAATTTGCACCAGTTTCATCTGGATTATGGGCTAGAAAATCGCCACCAAAACACAGCTCGCCTGTAAAATGAGCTTGATTAAAGATTTGCGTAATTTCATCAAACTTATGACGGTTCGATGTGGCGATTACATATCGCTCGAAATTGGATTTTTTATATATATTTTCCATTACATTCGCTCGAAATAGTGCTTTTTATAGTTGAAACTGAAAATGCCATACAAAAAATTACTTTTTCGAAGCACTTTTGTAGGTGATTGCCGAAACAGGGCACTTATCGATGCATTTGCCGCACTCTATGCATTTTTCGGGGTCGATAATTGCTTTGCCGTGCGCCATAGTTATGGCTCCGACGGCGCATTCTCGCAAGCAAAGTGTGCATCCGATACATTTATTAGGGTCAACAACTGCAGGATTTCCTGTTTTTTTGGCAGGTGCAGCAGCATTTTGAACGAGGGAGTCGGGTTTTTGAGCGTTTTCCTTGACTTTAGCAGTGAGGGAATCTTTGTTTTGAGCCTGTAGTGCTGTTTTCGTTGAGGAAGAGCTGGCAATCGCTTGTTGTGCGGCATTTTTCGATGCAAGGGAATCGGTTTTCTGAGGTTTGATAACTGGTGCGGATAAATTTTCGGCGTCTGAGTGCGTTTGCGGGTCGAGTTTTGGTAAAATTTTGGCGGCTGCAGTGTCGGAAGTGGCAACGTGCACCGCTGAGGTGGGGCAAACGCTCTCGCAACTGCCACATCCTATGCAAACTGTGGGGTCGATGATAGCTTTTCCGCCAACAATGCTGATTGCGTTGACGGGACACACAGCTTGACATTGGCGACAACCCACGCATGTGGCGGCGTTGACGGCAAATTTGGTGGGAATCTGAGCCCAAACGGCGACAATGGTCATCAAAACAACTGTAATCGATAACCGGCGTGCGAAATTATACGCGTGCATGACGGCTCCTTTTTTTAAACGATTGGTAAATTATGCTTGGAAATTTGCGAGTTTATCGTGAGAAAAAATGTGTATGTCAAGGAATTTGAAAAAACTAGCATGAAATTTGTTATGTCGCGCTAAAAAACTTAGCATTTGAGATTTTTCGTGCGTAACTGCAATATGCATTTGCAAATATCGTGCATTCAATTGGACGACACCATGGTGAAACTTGCGTTTTTGGCAGTGAATTTTCACTTTTTGCGCATGTGCGGCTATATGTTTGCAAAGTCATGTGAATTAGTCAGTTAGGAAGCTGATAGGATAAAACATTGTTTGAAAATGTCGGTAGTGAAAAGCTAATCAGCGTCGTTGGAAATCAGCAATTTCGGCTGCCATAAACGAACTGCGCACCAGCGGACCCGCAAATACACGTCGCAAACCAATATTTTTGCCAAATTCGGCAAAAGCATCGAATTGTTCGGGCGTTACATAACGCTGAACAGGTAAATTCTGCGCTCGAGGGCGCAAATATTGACCGATGGTTACCAGTTGCACGCCATGCTCATGCAAAACTCGAAGCAAATCATAGACTTCGGCGTCAGTTTCGCCAAGCCCGACCATAAAACCAGATTTTGTCAGAGCGCCAAAGTTGGATGCATGTGCGAGAATATCGAGCGAGCGCGCAAAAATAGCCTCCGCACGAGCTTGCGGGTAAAGCCTCTCCACCGTTTCAACGTTGTGGTTGAAAACATCAGGGCGCTCGGCAAGCACCAATTCGAGCATTTCATGTGAACCGCCAAAATCCGGAGTGAGAATTTCGATGCCCACATTTGGTGCAGCGGTGCGAATTGCGCGAATTGTATGCACAAAATGTTGTGCACCGAAGTCCGGCAAGTCGTCTCGCGTAACCGAGGTGATAACCACATAGTCGAGTTTCAACCGAAGCACCGCCTGCGCTACTCGCTGCGGTTCGTCCGGTGAAGGCGGCTCGGGCACGCCATGGTTCACCGCACAGAAGGCGCAGTTGCGAGTGCAGGTTTCACCCAAAATCATAAACGTTGCACGACCTTCCGAAAAACACTTGCCGGCATTCGGACAGCGCGCCGATGAGCAAACTGTCGAAAGCTCGCCTTCGCGCAATGTTGCGCGCACTGCCGAAAATTTTTGCCCGCAACCGAGCGTAGTTTTTAGCCAAGCTGGCTTTTTGTCGTTTTCCATGCTGGCAAAGATACGTTTTCCAACTTCATTGTCAACAGTAACCGTATTTTTTTGTGCACTCGTGAAATTTTTGTCATTTCCGCAATTCTGCTGCCAAACTCGTGCGCTGCCGATATACGCAAGTCTGCGAAATTGCACACATCTTCCACAAAAAATTGCTCAAACTCTGCCTTCTGCCAAATCTGCATACCGGCGCTCCCCTATTTTTCGGTTTTTTTACGCAAACTGGAGCTTCAGCTTTTGTCTGGGCAATTGAGCGCGCGAAAAATTGCCAAAAGTTCCTTGTAGCGCGACATTTTGCGAGTATTTTCAAAGCAAACGGAGGAAATATGAAACGCATTTTATCGATTCTTTTCGCGCTTTTCACCTTGGTGCTCGCCGCCGAAACGCAATCGGCAATCGACCAAACACCAAAGGTTTATCCGCCATCACTCGATTCGGTGGCACTACGTGTGCTCGACACTGCCTTCACATTTTCGAACCTCACCGAACGCGACGCCGGCTTCGAGAAAAAATGCTCGAGCGACACGTTGTTTTTGTTGCCTTTGGTCGAGCGCTTCCTCGACTGCCCTTTCGAGATGCCCGATACTCTCGATTCGTGGTCGGCACAATTACGCGAGAAAATGTCGGCAGCGGAGATTGTAAAAGCTTGTTATGCAAAAATTAACGTCGCATCTGGCAAAGACGATAGCAAGAAAATCGTCGCTCGCCTCGAAAAACTTGCCGCTCTCGACACAACTGGCACCGTGCTCAACGGCAGAACGCGGCAAGCTTTGCGCCTCATTTTGGCGGGCATGGACGAGGCGAAACAGAAGTTTGCACAGTCACGCGAGACAGTGAACGATGCACGTTTGGATTCGCTATTGTATTTGCTACCAACGTTTTTCACCGACGAGGAAGACACACTCGACGACACTTTGCGCTGCTATTTTTTAAATTTGCTCGGGCATGCCTGCGACACCTCGCTCGACATAAAACTCGATTCGCTATATTTGCTCATGCACGAAATAAAGCTCGACAAAATGGCAGAAGGTTCCTACATCCTCGCCTGCGCACTCGATGCAGCAGCACAAATTTTGCGCGACAGCACAGCAATTTTCCCCGTCAGCGCGCTCGAATTTCAAGCGCGACACGGTAAAATCATCATCGGCACAAAGGGCACCGACGTTTTTGGCGACGCTGAAATCATAATCGACGGTGGCGGCAACGATGTCTATCGAGGCGAGCACGCACGCGGTTGCATTGGCAAAAGAGCTTTCGGTGTGGTCATCGATTTGGCGGGCAATGATTTTTACGATAGCCGTGAAGGCGTTTGCGCACAAGCAGTTGGCGTTTTGGGCGCAGGCTTTCTTCTCGACTGCTCTGGCGATGATTTTTACATGGCAACACATTATGCGCAAGGTGCAGGACTTTTCGGCTGCGGCGTTCTGATCGATGAGAACGGTGACGATAGTTATTCAGGCGGAGTTTTTGTGCAAGGTGCTGCATGCTTTGGAGTTGGCGCAATAGTTGACCACGACGGTGAAGATGCCTATCGCTCGTATGCGTCGGCACAGGCTTTTGCGGGTCCGCAAGGTTTTGGCTTATCGTGCGACAACGATGGCGATGATCTTTATTATTCGGGCGGCAAATATTCGCATGCACCGCTAAAACCTTTTGATTACCATTCATTTGCGCAAGGATTTGCCATTGGTTGGCGCCCAGATGTATCGGGTGGCATAGGATTTTTATTCGATGGCGGCGGAAACGATTCATATAATTGCGGCGTTTATGGTCAGGGTACCGGATATTGGTATGCTTTCGGCGCGCTCGTTGACGATGGCGGAAATGATGTTCACACTTCGGTTTACTATCCTCAGGGCGCGGGAATTCACTTGGCGGCTGGTGCACTTGTCGATAGAGGTGGCGATGACGTTTATGTTTCTCGAAACGGTCCTGGACAAGGCGCGGCACACGATTATTCCGTCGGCTTTTTCTCCGAATGGACTGGTGACGACACTTATGTTATCGATGGTGGCAACGGTTGCGCGCTCACGAATTCCTTTGCGCTCTTCATCGATCGAAACGGCAACGATGTTTATGCCAAACGCAACCCCAAATCCGCATCGAACTTCGGTTATGCCACAGGCGCGCGATCAACAGGCAGCATGGGCTTTTTCATCGACATACAGGGCGATGACTATTACAATGACGCGAACGTTGTGCAAAACGGTTTTTGGTTCAACGGCGACATTGGCTTCGGTTTAGACATTGACGGCGTGAAATTTCCAGACCCTGTCGCAGAGCTTGGCAAAAAACTCGCCGAAGAAATGGACAAGGACACTATACGCACAATCGAGAAAATTTTTGCCGACGCTTGCGAATGGGGCGTCGGCTCGGGACAAGCCAAAGCCGATAAAGCCTTTGCCGAGCTTCTCGATTCGGCAAATGCTGCTGCTGCATATATTTGCGAGAAACAACTCGGTACAAAATCGAGTTTGGGCATGCGCACCGTAGAAAACTTTACCAAAAAGAAAAAAGAACTAATGCGCTCATGCATGTTTGAGGCGCTGCACAGTGAAGATGTTTTGCGACGTGGAAACAGCGTTTACCTTTTTGGCGAAATGGCAGAAACTCTTGCTGTTGATTCACTTCTGCCGCTTCTAAAAAATCGTCGCACGCGACTCGGCGCAATATCGGCGCTCGGAAAAATTCGCGACAAGCGCGCCACGACTCCAATCGCGGAACATGCCAAAGACGATCGACAGGCAATTCGCTACACTGTGGCAAAATCCCTCGCCTCACTTGCCGATTCAACAGCACTGCACGTCCTTTTCGACTATCTTTCCGACGATTACGTAACTGTTCGTTTGGCAGCGGCTTATGGCATAGTGGGCATGCGAAAATGGAGTTTCGACACTGCTTTAACCACCTTGCCCAAGCTCGAACACACAGCACAAATTCACCTGCTCGATTGCATTTCCGACATGTGTTCTGCAATTCGTAAAGACACAACTCTTAGTAAACCGATTATCGAACAACGAATTGCACAGGCACGCGGCATTGTGTTACCGCTTCTCACCTCTCCAAATGCGCCAACTCGCGTGCATGTTTTGCGCGCACTTTCGAATATCGGCGGTGATGAGACAAAGACAGAATTGCGTCGTCGTTATGAGCTTGAAACTGATAGATTTGTGCGCGTAGAATACGAGCGCATTTTTTCAAAACCGTAATTTGCCATAAACTCGTGCTGGTTTTGGCTAAATTTTGCTCAACGGAGGTCTAAAATGGATAAACTTTGGGCGCCATGGCGCATGAAATACATCACTTGTGGCGATCTCGACGACGGCGGTTGTTTTCTTTGTACCAAAGCCACCTCGAAAAACGATCGCGAAAATCTTGTTCTCTATCGCGGCGAAACAGTTTTTGCGCTACAAAATCTTTACCCATATAACAACGGACACCTCTTAATCGCCCCATATCGACACGTAGGTAATTTTACTGAACTGGACGAACGTGAGTTATGTGAGCTTATGCGCCTTTGCCAGAAGTGCACAATGGCAATCGAGGCAGGCATGGGTGCGCACGGTTTCAACATTGGCATAAATCTTGGACGTGTGGCTGGCGCTGGCTGTGCAGACCATTTGCACATGCACATTGTCCCGCGTTGGAATGGCGACACAAACTTCATGCCCATCATTGCCGACACAAAAGTAATTTCCGAATCGCTAACCGCTGCTTACGATCGGCTGTTACCATTTTTTTCCGTGTAACTGTTTTTTTTGCTTTTCACGAAAAAAAACTTGCCAAATTTTCGTTTTCCTAATATCTTCACGCACGAGCCGGAGTGGCGGAATGGCAGACGCAGAGGACTCAAAATCCTCCGAAGACAACTTCGTGTGGGTTCAACTCCCACCTCCGGCATAATATCCAAATAAGCCCTCATTATTTACCCTTCATCTTTATTTTCGCTACATATTTTCACTTGCGTTGTGTGGTGGAACATTTTGTGTTAATGCTTGCAAAACACGCTTTTTCGCTTCACTGATGACCTCTAGAATAACTGACAATTAGACAATACTGCGCTTTTAGCAACCGAGAATTTCCCACAAAAGCATCTTAGTGGTATTGGTTGGTTCGTTTCTCGAAAACGTTAAAAAACAAATATCGCGCGAAAAAGTGATGCTTAATACTTTTTTGCCTATCAAATTCCAAACAGGAAATCGATAATCGGAGTTCGCATTTTCACAATTGCACTGTGGAACTGTCGCTAATGCACATAAAAACAAATGCTTAACATAAATAACTTGCATCCTCATTTTTAACAATTCGCAAAACCATGCTACGCAAAATTCAAAGAAAAAGTTGACTTCTGGTGCAAAATTATGTAAATTCATACGCTAATATTTTAAAATCAAAACCGGAGGTAGTTATGAAAGAGCAAAAGCTTACAAATTTTGAGATTATCATCAATGCGATGATAGTTGTGTTCGCGCTTTTCGTTATTGCACAAGAGGCTACGCGGGAAGCATGGACAACTCTAGGCGCAACCTCTGCTTTGGTATTGCTCGCCATTCGAAACATATTCCGTGCACTATCCGACGCAACAAACGAAAAAGAGCGAGAAGTTGACATTATGGCACACAAAGCCGATTGGGGCGAGGATATTTGTCAAGTGCTTATAGAACAAGGCTATAGCGTCGATGACAGGCTGACTGCGATTATGGCACATTTGCACGAATGGGGCGACACCACAGTCAAATTGCTTTTGCTGCGCACTGTTTCGGAAGGTATGACAGATGCAATGGTACGCCTTTCACTCGGTGAACCAACCACTATCGATGACGTCGAACGCACCGAAAAAATAGTGCGCCAACGTTGGGTCTATGGCAACATGCAACGCCACGCAAAAACCATACTTTTCGAAAATGGTGTAGTGGCTAAAGTTAACAAAAAGTAAAAAATTCGCTTGATTTAAACTAGGCGGTGAGTATATTAGGGTTACAGGTAAAATTTGAAATGATTACAAATTTGAAACCATTACAAAGGAAGCTGCCATGGATAATCCTGCCACCGCAAAAGAGCAGAAAAATTCGCCGCGCAAGCTCACCGAAAGCGAACTTAAATGGCGTTCCGATAGGCTAGATAAAATTCATGCCTGGTCGGATAACACAAAGTATCGTGATTTTATCGACGATGCCGAAATCGAGACCACCGTTCTCGACAATGCTAAGCCCGAACGTGCGCGCATTCTCGACATTATCGACCACGCAAAAGCAAATGCCACTACCGGCGACATGCTGCCACCTGCCGATGTTGCCGCTCTGGCTAATACCACCGACCCCGATCTAATCGAGGCAATTATGGATGCCGCAACTTGGATTAAAGAAACAGTTTACGGCAATCGTATTGTGCTTTTCGCGCCTTTATACCTGTCTTCGCCATGCGTGAACAACTGTGCATATTGCGGTTTTCGCCACACAAACGAATCGGTCTTTGAACACACTATCGCCGAAGACGAACTTGTGCAAGAAGTTCATGCTCTTGAAGATACTGGTCATAAGCGCCTTGTTGCTGTATATGGAGAACACCCCACATCCGATTACCTCTACATCGCAAAGACTATCGACAAAATATACTCCATTCACAAGGGCAATGGCGAAATTCGCCGCGTAAACGTAAACGCTGCCCCACAATTTACCGATGAATACAGGATTATAAAGCAAGTGGGCATAGGCACTTACCAGATTTTTCAAGAAACTTACCATCACAACGCATATTCGCGTGTTCACCCAAAAAATACGCTCAAAGGCGATTTCATGTGGCGACTTTTTGGACAACATCGTTGTCTGGAAGCTGGCATTGATGACGTAGCTATTGGTGTTCTTTTTGGATTATCTGATTGGAGATTTGAGCTTTTGGGATTATTAAAACATGCTATGGCTCTCGAAGCGGATTACGGTGTAGGACCGCACACAATTTCCTATCCTCGCCTAGTGCATGCTGAGGGCACACCACTTTCCGACAAATCCCCATACTTGGTTTCCGATGAGGATTTCTTGAAACTCGTTGCTATAATTCGTCTTATGGTGCCATACACTGGCTCGATACTCACTGCACGCGAACGCAAGGAAATTCGCCGTACTGCGATAAAGCGCTGTGGTGTTTCGCAAACTGATGCGGGAACACGTATTGCTGTGGGTGGCTATCGTCGTGCGCAGCAAGAAAACATACTGGACGAGGCGCAGTTCACTATCAACGATCCGCGCAACCTTGATGAGTTCATTTACGATCTTCTCGAAGACGGCATGTTGCCATCGTTTTGCACTGCGGGTTACCGTGTTGGCAGAACAGGCGCAAATTTCATGCCACTTGCTAAGCATGCGCACATCAAGAACTTCTGTGTTGCGAACGGTGTGCTCACTCTCAAAGAGTACATTCTTGATTACGGTTCCGAGCTTGTGCGGAATTTTGCGGAGAGCCGCACTATTCCGCAATACCTATCATGGATTGCGGAAAATGCACCCGACATGCTCGACGACACGAAGCGCAATCTCAAGTTACTCGAAGAGACTTCCCAGCGTGACTTCTACTTCTAAAAGCGTTTTCCAACCTCCCCTCTCGAGATGTAACTGCTTTCACCACCAAGCACTAGCTTGGTGGTTTTTTATTCCTACTATTTTTACTATCGCACTCCAATTTTTCTCTTGCTTTTTCTCTTTCTCACACTA
>CAYUDB010000047.1:0-14569 GCA_964443405.1 uncultured bacterium
TCTTGATCTCATGCAGCAATTCGACCTTGAAATTGCTGGTGAATATCTTTACATCGCATCGGTGCTGCTGAATATAAAATCGCGCATGCTTCTGCCGTCAAATTCAAAAAACTCCGATACACCAGAAGATCCGCGCGAAGAACTTACCGCCGTTTTGGTTGAATATCGGCAATTCAAAAATGCGGGCGAGTTTTTGCGCATTCGCCTCGATAAAGAAAAATTATACTGCCCTGTGGGCAAAGTGGTTGTTCCAAATTCTGTTCCCACCGAGCATGCTGTGCCTCTCGATTTCATCGATCTTTTGCGCACAGCTTGGGAAATTTTAAAACGCCAGAACCGCATCGAGGCGATTGCCAAAACCGAAGAATTCGACATTCGGGCGAGAATCGAAGTGGTGAAAAAACGCCTTATTGGCAGAAAGCGCGTTACTTTTTTGGAGCTTTTTGATGAGGATGAGAAAATTACAGGTATCCTTTTTGTGGGCACGTTTTTCGCCATTCTCGAGCTGATGCGACAACAGTACGTACTGGTGCGACAACAACAAACATTCGGGCAAATTTGGATTTTCCGTCGGCGAAACGAGAAGAAAATTGCTGAATCGAACGAAATCATCGAAACCAATGCCGAATGATACTTGCGCCGCACAAACTGCTTTTTGAGGAGAGTAGAAATTGGCAGACATAATACTTTATGTAGGTATTTTGCTTTTTGCGGCGCACATTTTCGCGTCAATTTTCAACAAGACCAAAGTGCCCGACGTGTTGCTATTGATGCTGGTGGGCATATGTGCCGGACCAATTTTCTCGCTTGTGCAACCCGATCAACTCGGCATTGTTGGCAAAATTGCCTCGTCTGTAGCACTTGTCATAATTCTTTTTGACGGTGGACTGAATTTGCGCATGCGCAACATTACCGATTCCATAAAAATCACTTTCGTCCTCACGCTGACTACCTTTTTGTGCACCATGATATTAGTTGGGGTTTCGGCTATATTGTTTTTTCAGATTAACCCCATTGTGGCATTTATGCTTGGGGCAATTTTGGGCGGCACATCGAGTGCGGTGGTTATCCCCATCATACGGCTCATAAAAATCGAAAAGCTACCTTTCACTGCACTTTTTTTAGAATCTGCCATAACCGATGTGCTTTGCATTGTAGTCTCCATGAGCCTCATGGATGCATTTGTTTCGGGACAGTTGAGCACGGGCAAAATCATCGGCGGCATAATATCTTCGTTACTTCTGTCATCGATAGTAGGTGCATTGGCGGGTTATGCTTACACTGCCTTGCTCAAAAAGCTTGGCGAAATGCCGAATACGGGCATAACCACAATGGCATATATCTTTGTAGTTTATGGCATTGCAGAATTTTTGGGCTATAGTGGTGGCATAGCTGTCCTTGCTACTGGCATAGCGATTGCAAATTTAAAAGATGCGCCACACGACACAGTTCTTTCACTTTTGCGTTTAAATATTTCGCCAAAACGTGAAATTTCGGTGCACGAGGCAAGCTTTTTTGAGGAAATGGTTTTTTTGCTAAAAACGTATTTTTTCGTTTACCTTGGCATATCGATTTCATTTGGAAACGCGAATATTTTCATTTTTGGCGCGGCGGTGATACTGATGATTTACGGTGCACGCATTATCATTGTCAACGAGACGATGCCGAAAATGCTTTGCAAACGCGACGCGACGACAATGTCGGTGCTTGTGCCCAAAGGACTTGCGGCGGCGGTGTTGGCATCTTTTCCTCTCGAACGCGGCATTTCTGGCGGCGAACTTGTTCGTGACACTACTTACATCGTAGTTTTTTTGAGCATTGTCGTCTCGGCAACAATGGTTGCGCTTTTGGAACGTAATTTTATCAATGTGCGCAATTTCTACAGCAAATGCTTCACCACTTTTTCCGACCAGCCTTCCGAAAACCAGCACCCGTAACATCTTTCAACAGTATTTAACTCGTTTCGGTAACTTTTCCCACAACAACACAACTTCCTGGCAATGGTTGTGGAAATTACCCAAATATAATTGTGTCACAGGTTGCAGAAATTATTACATCGAAGGGCTTCACGCATTTTGGGCGAACTTGCGTAATTCGCAAAAGCACAAAAAATACGATAAATCGCTGTGGTGCACGATAGCGGTAATTTCTATTCGCTTTTGCGGCAGTGATGCAAATTTTTTCTATTGAGTGTCGCAATAATGAGAGATTCGATAACTGTGCACACATAACCGCGTTCGATGACTACATTTGCCGAAAGTGATGACATAAAAAAACTCGGCAGTGATCTGTCGAGTTTTATGATTGAAAATTTCGCCACTGGCAAGAGCAGAATTAAGTTATTTCTTGTTCTTGTGGCGTCCTTCCTTGCGACGCTTCTTGAATTTGTGGCGCTTCACCTTGCTAAGCTTGCGCTTTCTTCCACAGGGCATGTTTCACCTCGGTTTAGTTGATTCAAAACTATCGTTCAATTTCGCGAAAGCAAATGCTTTTAGCGCTCAAATGCCTTTTCCGAAAATTTTTGCGAAATCCTCAGGCGCCTCAGTTTTGAGCTTTTGCACAAAAGAATTTATAATCACAAACACGAATAACAAAACAAAAGTTCCTGCAAATGCTCCCAATGCCATCAGTGCTTTTTTGGGGCGCAATTTTTTGTCTGGTGGCGTTGGTGCGGATATGACATTGAGACTAGCGGTATTGCGATTTTCTTCGAGCTGTGCTTGGATGTATTGTTGTTTGAGCATGCTAAAAACCATTTCATCGATTTTGAATTCGCGATAAAGCCTTGCATATTCGAGGATTAAATCGGGATACTTTTGCAATGGTGTGCCAAGCATCACGTCGTCACCCGAAACTTCGAGTTTTTTAATTTTGCTACGCATCTCGTTCGATTGTGCGGTAAGCTGTTGTAGTTCGGGACTATATTGTGCACCGCTTTTGAGCATTGCATCGATTTGCACTTCGAGCACCGACATTTGGGCATAAAGGCTGGCAACATTTTCGACAGCTACTTTGGCTTGGTCTTCGAGTGAAATTGCGCGGTTCTTTTTTTGAAATGCGAGCAGCGTGTTTTCGGATTTGACAAGTGTTGTTTCGGCTTCTTCCAGGCGATTTTCGAGGTATTCGCGATTGCGTTGGGCGTAGGTTGTGCGCACAGCTCGAACGGTTTGGTCGAGTAAGCGGACGATTTCGGCGGTTATTTCGGCAGAAAGCTGTGGACTTTTATCCTCAAACCCAACTGTAACAATGCCTTCTGGCGAAATATCTACAAAAAGTAGTTTTTCGAACTGTTTATAGGTGTCCCCGAGATTTTTTTTGTGATATTTGTTCTGTAAATCGAATTTCACAATGATGGAATCGGATATGCCGCGTGTTTTGAGCACAGCACCCCAGAGGTCGGTTGGGGAAACCATAAACGGCAATGTGAAATCGCCGTCACCCGCGAAACCCATCATGCCACCAATTAAGCCGTTAATTAGCGAACTACCGCCCGCTGATGTGTAGGGTGGCAAAATTTGCGCTTCGGCACGGTACCATTTGGGCATAAAAAAACCTATAGCTATGGCTACTATCGCCGAAAATATCGGCAAAATAACAAAAAGCTTCCATCGCAAAAGGATGATGCCCAAAAAATCGTATATAGTGAACTGTTTTTTTTGCATTTTTTTTGTCGAGTCGCTGAGCTGTTTCGCCGCAATGGATTTTTCGTTGTCTTTTTGTGAATTTTTGTGAATTATTGTACCACACCCGAAAAATTTATTAGTTCGTTAGGCGGTCAACAACGTAAAGTATTGTCATAGTTGAACTTAATATTTTCGCCACAGTTTCGGTAAAGTCTTTAAACTTTTCGTATGTGCTGTATTTAACAATAATAACATCGCCTGGTTTGAGTTTGTCGTGGCGCGAGAAACTGATTTTTTTTCCATCGCGATAAACTGAAAACTGCGATACAGATCCTTTTTCAGAAGGTCCATTTGCCATGGCAATGTATGCCTCAGCAGAGATATCGGGATAGTATGGAAAAACTCCGCCAGTAGAAACCATGCCACCCACAAAAACCGAGTCGAAGGTGGAAGGAAAAATCACCACATCGCCGTTTTGCAATGTGAAATCGTCCGCGAGCAGATTGACCGTATGTATGTCATCGTCACGAGTGACGAGAATTGCTGACGCATCGGAGATGTGGCGAAAAATGCCGAGCCTGTGTGCCATAGCTTTAAGTGATGCGTTGTCGGGCGAAATGCCATATATGCCATTGCGCACTGCTGGAGCATAAAGCCTTATTGTGCCATGTTTTGTATCGATTGGCGGAATGTTGATGATGTCGCCATCGCGGACGTAGGGGTTGGCATCAGCGTCGCCATAGGCAAAATAGGATGTCATATCGACAATTGTGCTATCGCCGTTTTTGTGTCGCACAATGACTTTTGAGAGATCGGCTATGCCCGTAATTCCACCGGCAAGTGTTACAAGCTCCCAAATACGTTGTGTTGCACCAAGTTGAAATTCACCAGGGAATTGCACCGAACCGGTTATGCTTGCAATAAAAACTCGCACACCGACAAGGGTTACTGCCGAGCGTTTTGGGTTGTAGGCGACGGTTATGGAATCGGAGATGATTTTTTTGGCTTCGTTCCACGTTTTGCCTGCAATTGTAATTGCGCCAAAACCAGGAAGCACAACACAACCATCGGGTGAAACTTCAACCATTTCATCGATAGTCGATGCACCCCAAGCCTGAACGGCAAGCACATCGTGCGGACCCAAAATGTAGGTATCGCCATCAATGGCACCATCTAAAGGGAAATATTGCAGCTGACGCAATTCTACGCCCGCTTTTTGCTTGGCAGTTTTGAGTTTTGTAAGTTCGTCGCGAAGCCGTGAAGCACTTTGAGATGCAGAATTCCCGCTCACACCAAGTTCGTTCGGCTTATTTTGTTCCATAAGCCGGTCCAAATCCATGCTTTGCGCAAATATTGCAGCGGCGCAAAGTAATGCTAAAACAAAAGGTAGTCTTTTCAACATGGCAATAATAAAAATAAGGCGGCGACCAGATTTGAACTGGTGAATCGAGGCTTTGCAGGCCTCTGCCTTACCACTTGGCTACACCGCCATAAATTGAAGAATTAAAAAAAGCGGGAAACGAGATTTGAACTCGCGACAACCACCTTGGCAAGGTGGCGCTCTACCATCTGAGCTACTCCCGCTTGGTGAGAAACATTAAATTTCAGTTTTGAAAATTGTCAAGAGAAAATTTTGCGCCCTTGCATTTTTTGCAAAAATGTTTGACGCCAGTTAAAAATACATTACATTATCGCCGTTTAACATGGAGGAAAAATGAGAGGAAAACTTTGCGTGCTATCAATTACACTGTGCACGCTTGGTGTTTTGTTTTTTAATGGGTGCGCTGCAGCAAAAATAGCCGTGTCGGGTCCGGCATCGTATTCTGGTTGTGAAACCGACATTTGCCCTGTAGAACTCACTTTCGACCCACAGCTTATCACAACAGCAGAGGGTACACTTTCGGCAAAAACCATCTATTTCGAAGGCAAAGTTATCGTCTTTGGCGACGGTTTTTCGAATATGTGGTTTGGCAAAATCAAAAAAGATAAAATCGTCTTCAAGAAGGTTGCCATCGAAAACCCGCCAGCAACCAATGTGGCATTCGATTGGTCAATGGGTACAACTCTGCTCATCTCTTGGCAAAACGCAGCTGGCGAACAGATGACCCACCAAATCATCAAGAAGGTAAAATAACATGAGAACTTTTATCAAACTAACAACAACTCTGATTCTAATTGGTTGCACAGCAACTTTTGCCCAAAGCTCCCAGGATGAACTCAAAGAAGCTCAAAAGCTTTGGCAATCTCGCCAATGCAAAGATGCTTACAAGAAAATGGAAAACGTGCACAAACGCCTTGCCGACTTTCCGGAAAGCGTGCGCCCAAAAATCGAAGAGCAATATCTAGCATGGACAGATTCACTCGAAACCATGCAGACACTCGAAAAGGAAATTCGCAACGGCATACCCGAAGTTCTCGACAACTCGGGCAAACCTTTGCCGCTTGCGCAGTTGCAAGAAAGCCGCGATAGCCTCAACCATTTGCTCGCAAAAGCCGAGCGCATTTACTGTCGCGATTTGAAAATGCCGCTTGTCACCGACATCCAAATGCGCCTGCGCGCCGCAAACACAAACCTCGACAATTTCGTCGAAAACATACTTGCCGAAAACGCAAAGCTTTCTACTTCCATCGATAGCCTGCAGAAAATCGCCAAAAAATATAAAATCCTTTTACACGTTGTCGATTCGCTAAAAAGTGAAATTGCACGCAATGCCGATAACCTCGACAAAGTTCAAAAACAAGTTGACCTTATGCTTGCCATGGCTCAGCAAACGTCCACTATCACAACAGGCGATTTGGGCACAGCAGTAAAAAGCCCCATCGAAACCGTTGCTGAAGCACTTTTGACAGGTGTCGAGAACAAAATTTTCTCAATCGGCGAAGGCAAAATTCGCAATCGCAACCTCAAGCAAGAACAGAAAGATTCCATTGCCGCCCAGCTCGACACAGTTGTCGCATGGCTCGACAGCTCTATAGTGGCTAAAAACGCCCCCGAGCGCGCAAATTCTCTAAAAATGCTCGCCAACGATTACCTCAATCTCATGAATGTCGAGCGTCCTTTCTTGGAGCGCTATAAGTGGTTCATACTTGGTGGTTTGGGAGCATTGGCACTTGTGGCTGTGATAATTGGCATACTCAAAATGAAAACACAAGATCGCGAAGGCTAATTGTTTGCACGACAATCACTCACAATGCATCGTCAGCAAAAACATCGGTGCATTGTGAGTTTTGTGATAATCACAAAAAAGCGCGGTAGAATTTGAGAACACTCATAGTAGAAGATGAGAAAAAACTTGGCATTTTATTGTGCCGTGCTCTTTCGATGGAGGGCATGGAGTGCAGGGCTGTAGAATCTGCAGAGGCGGCATTGATGCTTTTGCCAGGCGGTTTCGACTTAGTGATAACCGACATGCATATGCCAGGTCTTACGGGCATCGACCTTCTCAAAACGGTCAAAAGCGATTATCCCGACACCTTCGTCATCCTCATGACCGCATATGGTTCTGTCAAAAACGCCGTAGAGGCTATGAAAGCAGGTGCTTACGATTATCTGCTAAAACCTTTCCCTGCCGACGAACTTGTGCTTTTGGCAAAACGCGTCGAGAAGGAAATTTCCATGCGCAACGAAATCGAATATCGGCGCAGCGTTGAGAAACGTAAGTTTGCAAATATCATCGGGAATAGCCCCGAAATGAAAAAAGTTTTCTCGCTTGTCGAAAAAGTTGCCGTAACCGAAGCAACTGTCCTCGTTTTGGGCGAAACCGGTACTGGAAAAGAACTTATCGCCCGCGCCATTCACAATGCTTCGAGCCGCGCCGAAAATGCCTTTGTGGCTATCAACTGCGCTGCCATAACCGAAACTTTGCTCGAAAGCGAACTTTTTGGTTACGAGAAAGGCGCTTTTACCGGTGCCGACAAACGCAAGCCTGGCATGTTTGAGCTTGCGCGTTTTGGCACACTTTTCCTCGACGAGATTGGTGAAATGCCTATGTCATTGCAGGCGAAACTATTGCGCGTATTGCAAGAGAAAACGGTCTTTCATTTGGGCGGAACCGCACCTATTTCTGTGGACGTTCGAATAATTGCTGCCACGAATCGCAATTTACGCGCCATGGTCGATGAAAAGCAGTTTCGCGAAGACCTTTATTTTCGCCTTGCTGTTTTTCCCATCGAAATACCACCTTTGCGCGCGCGCCGAATGGACATTCCGTTGCTTTCAGAATTTTTTCTTAAACGTCGTTCTACAAAAACTGCCATCTCTGCCGACGCGCTCGAAATTCTCGCCACTTACGATTATCCGGGCAATGTGCGCGAACTTCAAAACATTCTCGAGCGTGCACTTATCTTGTCTGGTGGAGCAGAAATCACACCCGAGCATATTCCCGACCTCGAGTTGCCGAAATTTGAAACCGACACCATTGTTACAGGCGAGTCCACTCTCGATGAACTCGAGCGTAAAATGCTCATTGCGGCGCTTGATAAAGCCAATGGCAACAAATCAAAAGCTGCGGCACTTCTGGGCATCACACGTCGCATGATTTACACTCGTCTCAAAAAGCACCAATTATCCTAATTTTCCTCAAATCTCGCAAAGTGCAACCGGCGTAGCCGCTGAAGGGTGCCCACGGCACCGGCGTAGCCGCTGAGAAAAGGGTGCACACTGGCACCGCCAGTTGACGCGTATTGTTCATGATACACAGGATTAGCCGATTGAGAAGCATGCTCTGCATGCCAGCAGTGGATGAAGCCGTATTGTTTGTGTTTGGTAATGCAAATGCAATTGACAGGAAAATTTCGGGCATGCGTTCGCGAGAAAAAACGTGGTTGAGAATTGTGTGAGTAGTTTCCACAGAATGCTTGCAAGGTAAATTAAGCGCAAATACGGTTTCGATATATTTTTTAAGTATTGCTCAAATCTCGCAAAGTGCAGGCGGCGTAGCAGCTGAAGGGTGCACACGGCACCGGCGCAGCAGCTGAAGGTGCACATTGGCGCTGCCAGTTGGCACCATGCTGAAAAAATAGTTGCGAAAATTGCTGCATCTTTTATGATTGGAGCTTTAATTGTGCAAGGTGCGCAAGGTTCATGCGCATTTGCACAAGAACTTTCACAGAGTTACCCGTAAATGGAAAACATCCGCGAACTGGCGGAAAAACTTCTTACGCGCGATATCCGCGCCACAGCTCGAGCCATCACCATTGTGGAAACCGGTGGCGACGAAGCTGAGTTTTTGCTCGAAACTATTTACCCACACAGTTCAAACGGCTATGTTCTCGGCATAACCGGTCCGCCTGGTGCCGGCAAAAGCACACTCATCGATAAGCTTCTCGATGAATTCAAAACACAGTATTCGTCTATTGCGGTGTTGGCTATCGATCCAACTTCGCCGTTTTCGGGCGGTGCCTTGCTTGGCGACCGCGTTCGCATGATGCGCCATGCTACCGAAACCGGCATTTTCATACGTTCGATGGCTTCGCGCGGACATTTGGGCGGAATCTCAGCCGCTACCAAAGACGCAGTTAAGGTATTGTGTGCAGCAGGTTACGAACTTGTGATAGTTGAAACATTGGGCGTTGGACAAACGGAAATCGATGTTATAAAACTATCAGATACCACGATTCTCATCACAGTGCCCGGTCTCGGTGATGATATTCAGGCGATGAAATCGGGCATAATGGAAATCGGCGAAATTTTTGTGGTGAATAAAGCCGATCGCCCCGACGCCGACAAAACCGCCGCCGCCCTAGAATGGATGCTGTCGGAACAAGGAAAGCATTCCAACTACGTTCCGCCTGTTGTTTTGGTAAGTGCTGCAACAGGCATGGGCATAACCGACATAGTCGAAAAAGTGGCAGCACACAAAACCTATATATTGAATAGCGAGATTTTTGCACAAAAACGCAAAAAAAGAGTGGAAGACGACATAAAAATGTTGCTTGATATGAAAATTGATGCTTTCATTAAGCAAAATATCAAGTATCCTGAGAAAGTTTTCTTTTGGGTCGAGAGCATTTTAAAGGGCGAAACAACACCCTATTTTCTCGTTCGCACAATCGAGCAAAGCTTATATAACCTTAAGGAGTGTAGATGATTAAAAAAATAGACCACATCGGCATTGCCGTAGAAAGCCTTTCTGCGACAATACCGGTTTTTGCCGAAATTTTAGGGCTTGACTTTTTGGGTACCGAAGAAGTGCCAGAACAAATGGTCAAAGTGGCAAAATTCAACGTTGGTGGTGTGCACATTGAGCTATTAGAACCCACATCGCCCGAAAGTCCAATAGCCAAGTTCATGGAGAAAAAAGGACAGGGCATCCACCATATTTCCTACGAAGTTGACGGCATTGAAGGCTGCATCGAGCAGCTTGTTGAAAAAAATGTCGCTATGATAGACAAAACACCGCGCATTGGCGCTGGTGGTCTGAAAATCGCTTTCATTCACCCGAAAGATACCGCAAAAGTATTAACAGAACTATGCGAGGGGCATCATGAGCATTGAGGAAAAGCTGCTGAACCTTAAAAATCAGCGCGAAAAAGCCGAGCTTGGCGGCGGACAAAAAAGAATCGATAGCCAGCACGCCAAAGGCAAACTCACAGCACGCGAGCGTATTCACAAACTGCTCGACGCCGGCAGTTTCGAGGAATTCGACATGTTTGTAACGCACGATTGCCACAACTTCGGCATCGACAAAGAAAAATTCCCTGGTGATGGCGTTGTCACCGGTTTTGGCACAATCGACGGCAGAACAGTTTTCGTGTTCAGTCACGATTTCACAGTTTTTGGCGGTTCACTATCAAAAACCTTTGCTGCAAAAATATGCAAAGTAATGGAAATGGCTGCAAAAATGGGCGCTCCGGTTATCGGTTTGAACGACTCTGGTGGCGCACGTATTCAAGAAGGCGTCGATTCGCTTGCCGGTTACGCCGACATTTTCTATCGCAACGTCATATATTCGGGAGTTGTACCGCAATTCTCGGCTATACTGGGACCATGTGCAGGTGGTGCTGTGTATAGTCCCGCCATTACCGACTTCATCTTCATGGTGAAAAACACAAGTTACATGTTCGTTACCGGACCGAAAGTCGTCAAAACCGTCACCAACGAGGACGTGAGCACCGACGAACTCGGCGGACCAGATATCCACAACAGTCGTTCGGGCGTATCGCATTTTGCCTGCGAGAGCGAAGACGACGTTTTGGCACAATTGCGCCGTCTCATCGGCTTTGTTCCCCAAAACAACATGGAACTGCCTCCCGATAAAATCTGCACAGATCCCATCGACCGTGAGTGCATCAAACTCAACACCATAGTCCCCGACGACCCAAATAGACCTTACGATGTAAAAGAAGTCATCAACGAAATTGTTGACGATGGCGACTTTATGGAAGTTATGGCAGGATGGGCTGGCAATATAGTTGTTGGTTTCGCGCGTTTCGGCGGGCACAGCGTTGGTATAATTGCCAACCAACCAAAACATTTGGCGGGCGTGCTCGACATAAACAGCTCAGTTAAGGGTGCACGCTTCATTCGTTTCTGCGATTCTTTCAATATCCCTCTCGTAACTCTCGAAGACGTTCCGGGCTTTTTGCCGGGTACACAACAAGAATACGGTGGCATAATCCGTCACGGCGCAAAATTGCTTTTCGCCTATGCAGAAGCTACAGTTCCAAAAATAACGGTCATTTTGCGCAAAGCTTATGGTGGCGCATATTGTGTTATGAGTTCCAAGCACGTTGCAGGCGACATAAACTACGCATGGCCCTCAGCCGAAATCGCAGTTATGGGTCCTAAAGGTGCGGTAGAAATTGTGTTCAGCAAAGAAATCGCCGATTCACCAAACGCCGCAACTAAAGCCGCCGAACTCGAAAAAGAATATCGCGATAAATTCGCCAATCCTTATGTCGCATCGGCACGCGGCTTTTTGGACGACATCATCGAGCCACGCCATACGCGTTTTCGTATCATAAAGGCTTTGCGCATGTTGCGTGATAAAAAAGACAAACTGCCGTTCAAAAAACACGGCAATATTCCGTTATAAGGAGCAAAAATGAACCCAACAACGGATACCATTGCCGATACTCTCGCGAAAACGGCAAATGTCGATACTGTGCAAGCTGTTGTCGATACTGTAGTTACTGCAACAAAGAGCCTTAGCACTATGGAGCACATCTATATTGCCATAACTGGTATTACTGTAGTTATATTAGCTTTGTGGTTTATGGCATTTATAATAGAGCAATTCAAGCATTTGGCAAAGATAGGAGAAAAAGAGCACGGTCACTTGGCTAATGCTCAAAAAGATAGCGACGGTGCAATCTCCGACAGCTGGGAAGAGAAAACCACAACCACCGACACTACTAAATCAACAGCATCCGCTCAAACAGCCGAAAATGCGCCAGCAATGCCCGAACTAACTCCCGAACAGCTTGCTGCGGTTCTCACTGCAGTTGCCATAGAATGGCGACTTTACTACGAGGAAGAAGAAAAGCAGATAACTTTCGACTATGACCCCGCTCGCCTTTCCAACTGGAAAATGTCGGGCTACCTTAACTAACAACGGAGAAAAATGGGACAATACATTTTCAAAATCGGCTTAAAGGACTACAAAGTCGATGTGAAAAGCATCGAGGGCACAAAAGCCACAGTCGAAATCGACGGCAAAGCTTTTAGCCTCGATATCAAACAGCTCGGGCGCAAAGAAGAAACAACAGTCAAAAAACCTGTTATGACCACATCTTTCGCACAAGCCGAACAAAAGCCCACAAGTGCAGCTCCCGCCAAAAAGACCGTTCCCGTTCGCGCACCTATTCCCGGTCTCATACTCAAGCTTTTTGTCAAAGAGGGCGACACCGTAAAAGTAGGGCAAGATATACTCGTCATGGAAGCTATGAAGATGGAAAACCAGATTCAATCCACAAAGGGCGGCAAAATCGTGCGAATTCCCATTAAAGTTGGCGATTCGGTAATGCAAGACGACATCCTTGTGGAAATCGAATCGTAAAAAGGAGCAATGTTACATGGATACCTTTTTCCTGTTCCTACACAGCTCCGGTTTTGCCAATTTCAACTTGGGCAATTTCGCGATGCTGTTTTTGGGCTTCATATTCCTCTATTTTGCCATAGCCAAAGACTGGGAACCGCTATTGCTCGTTCCCATTGGTTTTGGCATACTCTGCGGCAACATACCCATTCCCGACGGTGCTATTCTGGGCATAAACGTCGCCGACCCACTATTTGAGTCGGTTGAGAACATACTTTACGAGGGCATTCGCAACGGTGTTTACCCAGCAGTCATATTTTTGGGCATAGGTGCCATGACCGATTTTTCGGCTATGATATCGAACCCAAAAACTATCGTTCTTGGAGCCGCAGCACAGGGCGGAGTTTTCTTCACGTTTTTGGTGGCATCGTTACTTTTGGGCTTTGAACCTGTTGTAGCTGCAGCCATAGGTCTCATTGGCGGCGCCGATGGTCCTACATCCATCTATCTTGCCACAAAACTCGCGCCGAAATATTTGGCACCAATTTCCATCGCGGCATATTCCTACATAGCGCTCGTGCCAATGATACAACCACCCATCATGAAGCTTTTGACCACAAAAAAAGAGCGCCTCATCCGTATGCCAAGTCCTCGCAAAGTTACCAGACTCGAGAAAATAATTTTCCCGATAGTGGCATTTCTCATCTCTGCGTACATCGCGCCATATGCTTTGCCGCTTTTGGGCTTATTGTTTTTGGGCAATCTCATGAAAGAGAGCGGCGTTACCGACAGATTGGCACGTAGTGCTGCAACTGTCGTCGTCGATTTCTTTACGATAATCATCAGTTTTTGTGTGGGCGCCAGTGCACAGGCTAGCACCTTCCTTTCGCTCGACTCAATTAAAATCTTTGCGCTCGGTATGATAGCCTTCGGTATTTCGACGGCTACCGGCATACTTTTCGCAAAGGGCATGAACCTGTTTTTGAAAGAAGGCAACAAGATTAACCCGCTTATTGGTGCAGCAGGCGTTTCTGCGGTGCCCGACTCCGCACGTATTGCAAACCAGGTTGGTCGCGAAGCCGACCCCGACAATTTCTTGCTCATGCACGCGATGAGTCCGAATGTTGCGGGTGTTATCGGCACAGCTATTGCCGCAGGTATTTTCCTGAGCATTTTCATGAAATAACTTGCTCAAGCTCCGCATTGTAGCAAAAAACTCCCCTTCTAACAGGGGAGTTTTTTTCAGCGGCTCCCGCCGCCCGCGCTGAGTGAGATTTTCGACAGCTAACAAACCACCAAGCGAAAGTTTGGTGGTTTTTTTATTCACAGCAAATACTTGATTAGTGCAGGTGGCGTAGCCACTGACAAAGAAGCTACGCAGTGGCGCAAAGGTTATTTGGAGTATTTTAGCAGAAAAAGCCCGACAATGGAAAGCAATATTCCGGCAAGCTTTTGCCATGATATCGCCTCTTTAAAAAATGCAAACCCCGCAATAACCATGAGCGCCGAACCAATTGCTAAAATCGCAGGCACAACCGAAAGCTGCCCACCACGCTGAAACAATAGAAAAAACATTATTGTGCCACTGCCCACACAGATGCCTGTCAAGGTTGAAAAAATAATGCCATTTATCGACATTTTGGTATCGAGGGTGCCGTTTGCGTAAAGAACACCAACATAAATAGCTATAGTCAGCGCAGCCACAAGTTCAACGATAAAGCCTCCAAAACCTTCTGATATACCCGTCGCTGCCAAACGCGTAAAGATTTGATGCAAACCATAAAGTATTGCCGCAGCTAAAGCATAATACATCCAACTGTTCACATCTTCCTCTGCGAAATATTGTAGCCGGCAGACGTATCTAATTGTGCTTGAATATCACTCGTTTAGCTAATTACCTTACGCGTTTACCTGCCAATTGTATTACCGCTTCCCGACAAAGATCATTTTTCGAGATAATTGCCAAGA
>CAYUDB010000048.1:0-14184 GCA_964443405.1 uncultured bacterium
GGTTTTCGCAAGTTCCCGGTGTTGCCGAAGTCGAAATCTCAGGCGGACAAGCGCGTGAAATTCATATAAAGATCGATAGAAAAATCCTTGAGAGCTACGGCATCTCGCTTATGCAACTTGTAGGGTTTATCGGTGCACAGAACGTCGATATACCTGGCGGCTACATTCAGAAAGGATTTTCGGAGTATAATATTCGCCTTACAGGAAAATTCACTTCGCTCGAAGATTTGCGAAATGTTCAACTTCCAACACGTTATGGGCTTACGCGATTAGGCGATATTGTAAAGATCACAGATAGCGAAGAGCTGGCACGCAAAAAGGCAAGGTTCGTCTCAAAAGAAAATGCCGACAGAACCGATCTTTCCACAGTTCTTATCGGCATTCGCAAAACCGAAGACGCAAACGAAGTGGAAACCGCAGAAGGTGCAAAGAAAATAGCAGAGAGCATTCGCAAAGAATTGCCTGCAGGCATAGCACTTTACAATTCATCCGACACATCACTTTTCACACGTGGCGCCCTCGACGATACGCGTGATAACATCATCATGGGTATTGTGCTCACAGCCATAATCTTGCTCTTGTTCCTGCACGACTGGCGAAGCACTTTCATCGTGAGCTTGTCGATGCCGGTTTCGATTATAGCCACTTTTATCTTCATCAAGGCTTCGGGCTTCTCGCTGAATATGATGACACTCATGGGAATATCAATTTCGGTAGGTATTTTGGTCACAAACTCCATCGTCGTCATCGAAAATATCTACCGCCACGCCATAATGGGAAAATCCATATACGATGCCGCATATGAAGGCTCTACCGAAATCGCCATAGCTGTTTCGGCAACAACTCTTACAAACGTCGTGGTATTTTTACCACTTGCGTCCATGTCGAGCATCGTAGGGCAAATAATGCGCCCGTTCGGCATAACGGTTACCTATGCCACATTGGTTTCACTTGTAACCGCCTTCACACTTACACCAATGCTTGCAGCGCATCTGCTCAAAACCGAGCGCATAAAACAATTGGAAGATATTACCAAACTCAGCGGTATAGGGCGTTTCCTCGAAAAATACATGCTTAGTCTCGAACGTGCATATCGCAAATTGCTCGCCTTTGTGCTCGGCAAAAAGTCACACCAAGTAATGACCATAGTATTTACGATAATAGCTTTTTTTGCCAGTCTGATGCTTTTCCCATTCATCGGTGGCGAATTCATCCCTCAGCTCGACACTGGTGATGTTTTGGTGATGGTCGAAATGCCCACAAATTACAACCTCGATCGCACTTCTGCAGTAACTGAGGTCATCGAGAAGCGTTTGCAAAAAATGGACGGCGTTGAAACCATATCGATTTTGGTAGGTTCTGACGGCAGCTCCGAACAAGCGCAAAACCTTGCACGTATTCAAGTTAAGCTTGTCGATAACGAAAAACGCGATTTTTCATCCGAATCATTTGTTACAAAACTGCGACGCGAACTTGCAGATTTGCCCGATGCGAAACTTGCCATATCCGTCAGCAGCTCCATGGGTGGTGGACCTGGCGACCAAATTGAGATCTCTGTTCTGGGCATGGAGCAGGCGAAAGTTGTTGAGATTGCAAAAGAACTCGAAACGCGCACAAAAAAAATACCAGGTGCAGCAAACATCGACCTCGATTATTCTGAAGGCAAACCCGAAGTGCGCGTTGTTCCCGATCGTGTGAGAATGGCTGCTGCAGGTGTAACATCGAGCCAAATGGCTATGGAATTGCGCACCGGTATCGATGGAACAGTTGCCTCAAAATATCGTGAAGGCGGTTACGAGTACGATATAAAAGTCAAGCTCGATGATGCCGACAAAAGTTCACCCGATATGATAGGTCAATTGCCAATTTCCACCCCAAGCGGTCTTATGCGCCTCGAACAACTCGCCCAAATCGAATATTCCACTTCACCCACAACCATACGCCGAGTGAACAAATTCAACACAGTCACAATGAGCTGCGGCACCGAAGGACGAACAACAGGTGAGGTTTTGGCAGACATCAACAAAGAAATTGCCAACATGAATTTACCTGTGGGTTATACCACAAAACTCGGCGGGCGCGCAGAACGCATGAACGAATCGAACAGCTCGCTTTTGGGTGTATTTTTGCTTGCTATCATTCTCACATACATGCTTTTGGTTGCATTGCTCGAATCGTTTGTGCAACCGCTTATTATCTTTTTCACCATACCGCTTTCTATTATCGGAGTGTTGCTTTCGCTGTTTATTGCCGGTCAATCCATAAATATTATGTCGATTATGGCAATAATCATGTTAGTAGGTATTGTGGTGAACAACGCCATTTTGCTTATCGATTACACTAATGTGAAAATTGCCGAAGGTATGCCGATTATTGAGGCACTTATCGAGGCATGTTCCGTAAAGCTCAAGCCTATTATAATGTCCACATTGGCAATAGCACTCGGCATGTTGCCACTTGCCATGGGACAAGGTTCATATGGCGTCGAAATGCGACAATCGATGGGTATTGTTACAATTGGTGGTCTTATAGTTTCGGCGTTTTTCACAATGCTTGTCATACCTGTGCTCTACAAATGGATGACACGCGCACGCAAGGTTTACCAATAATCTTTGCCGAAACCCACATCACAAAGCACCCGTTCGATTTTTTCGAGCGGGTGCTTTTTTTGGGCGATTAAATTAATTAAGCAAAAAAATACAGCTTTTCATTGATTTTTGCGAACATCACGCGAGAATTGTCGAGGTTTGAGAAAATTTGGGAAAATAAATAATTGTTATGTTTCAATAGTCGCACGGGCATAAAAGAATGGAGTTTTTGTGCATTGCAGTCATATGCCCTTGACACATAAAATTTTTCACCTTACTTGCGTCAAAAGAACTCATGCCCACAATCAAATGGCAAAACCCGATAGACCCAAAATTTCTGGCGGTTTTTTCGTCCACAAACCTTATGGCATAACATGCCGCCAGCTCGACAACAAAATCTCCTATCTCGCCCAAACAAAAAAAGTGGGACACATAGGAACTCTCGATCCATTAGCAGAAGGTTTGGTGCCAGTATTGGTGGGTTATGCCACGCGCCTCGCGCCATTTTTGGATTCGGGCATAAAGGCTTACCGCGCATCGGTTATGCTTGGCACCACCACCGAAACCGACGACCGTGAAGGCAAAATCATCGACAGACAAGATGTTACTGCCAACCCATCCGAAATTTTTGCAGCACTCAAAACCTTTGTGGGCGAAATCGATCAAGTGCCACCGAAATTTAGCGCCAAGCAAACCGACGGCAAACGCCATTACGAGCTTGCGCGCAAGGGTTTGGAAGTTGAAGCAAAGCCTGTGCGCGTTACGATTTTCTCCATCGAAAATGTGGAGATGGACTTGCCCTATGTTTCGTTCGATGTGGAATGTTCTACAGGCACATATTTGCGCTCAATTGCACGCGATTTGGGTCGTACACTCGGTTGTGGCGCACATCTTTCTGGGCTTTTACGAACGAGAGTTGGTCCACACACGCTTTCTCTATCCACACCGTTCGCAAAAATCATCGAATCGTTCGAGCAAAATGAGCCAAAACGCTATCTTGTTCCCGAGCTTAAACTTATTCCACACATACCCTGCGTTCACGTCGATGCACACGATATTTGGCGCATTTCTCAGGGGCAAATATTGCCACGTTACGGTCGCCAGTTTTTGCCAAATCAAGTATTTGTATTCGCCGATGGTAACGAAAACATTTTAGCTATCGTCGAGAAGAATATAGCCGCATATTCATATCTCCGCGTTTTACCGCGCGACAATATCTAATACCCAAAACACTAACCGCAGAAAATCGAACATTTTATATTCCAACTAGTTATACAAAAGCAAGCACGCTTTTGGAAAAATAGTTTTCTACAGTCAACTCAAGTGTGAACAAAATGGAAAGACAAAACACATGTGAACGTTTCGAACGTTTTTTGAGCATTGTGGAGCGCTTAAGAGCGCCTCAAGGCTGCCCATGGGACAGGGAACAAACGCACAAGTCGTTGCGACCCTATGTAATAGAAGAAGTTTACGAACTTGTTGATGCCATCGATGACGATGATTCGGGGGCGATGTGTGAGGAGCTGGGCGATGTGCTTTTGCACGTGGCATTTCACGCGGACATTCGACGTGAGGCGGGCGATTTTTCCATCGATGATGTTATCGATTATGTTACCGAAAAACTTGTGCGCAGGCATCCGCATGTTTTCGAAAATGTTCAAGTGAGCGGCACCGAAGACGTGCTTCACAATTGGGAAAACATCAAGCGTGCCGAGCGACAGCAAACGAAAAAAAAACATGCCTCACTTTTAGACGGCATACCCAAAGAACTTTCGGCACTTTTGACCGCTCAGCGAATGCAGGAAAAGGCTTCGCGCATAGGTTTCGACTGGGATGACATTCGCGATGTGTGGGGCAAAGTTCGCGAGGAATTCAACGAACTGGAACAAAATCTTGCCACACTTGATCCCGATAAAGTGGAAGACGAGCTTGGCGATGCGTTGTTTGCGCTTGCGAACTTGGCACGTTTTCTCAATCTCAATGCCGAGATGGCGTTAAAGCGCACGAACCAAAAATTTTCGCGGCGCTTTCGTCATGTTGAAATGCGTGTGCTCGAAAACAATCTCGAAAAACCCACTCTTGCCCAAATGGACGTCTTTTGGGATGAAGCCAAGCGCACTGAAACCCGCTAGTTTTTTTGCCAGCGTCAGTGCTATCTTGTTGTGCGAGTTTTTTGTGAAAAGCGAGTTCAGTCGATTTTAGCCAAACTTTTTGAGCGCAGGCGCCGTAAGCGCTAAAAGCTGCTCACTGGTACCGTAGGTGCTGAAAGCTACGCCTCAGGCGTGCGCAAACTTGGCGAGTATAAACATTGCTGCCAAACCGATGATGAAGATGATGAAGACTTCGACCGCCGATTTTAGCGTGCCAGGAGACTTAATTTCAGGGATCAAATCGGAAGCGGCAATGTAGATGAAGTTGCCCGCGCCAAAAAGCACAAGTCCCGAAACATCAACGGTGTGCGCGGCAATGTAGGCGCTAAGTGCACCGAGCGGAAAAGTAAGCGCGCTTAACAGATTCCACATCAGCGCCCGCCGCTTTGGCATGCCACTGTGAATAAGCACACCAAAATCACCCAGTTCCTGTGGAATTTCGTGGGCAACCGCTGCAAACCACGCTGCTACACCCGCACGGTGATCTAGCAAAAATGTACTTGTTATGCCTAAGCCATCCAAAAAGTTATGCACGGCATCACCAATGAGGATAAGATATGCAGCAGGTTTGCGCGAGCTATTCTCGTTAACATGATGCGTGTTGTGCCAATGGAAAAATTGTTCAACACCCAAAAAGAACACAAAGCCAAAAATTATCCATAGAACAGCGTTGTGTGCTTCCACAAGTTCCATACCCTCTGGAATCATGTGGAAAAAGGCACCACCCAAAAGTGTCCCTGCCGCCAACGAAACCATTGGCAATACCAAACGTTCAAGGTGGGCAGGTTTCAAAAACGTCGTCAAACCGCCTACCATTGCCACAAGGCTCATCAAAATGCTGCCGCCAACTATAAACATTAAGTCATACATGATTGCTCCCCCATGGTATCAACTTTCCAAAATAACGTTTTCTGCCAGTAAATCAACTTCATTGCCCATTTCTGGCGCGCACGCAGTAGCGTGCTTTTAGTGGTTGCGGTGCCAGTGGGTCTATTTTGAATCTGCACCTAAAAAATTGGCGGCATGGAAAAAAAACTCCACAAATAAATTTCCGCTCTCAATAACTGCGCACGCCACTGCGCACACAATTAACCATTAATAATAAACATAGTGTTTTTGCAAAACGTGATTTTACATTTCCGGCGAAAAATCTCATTTCGTGCGAGCACCTCTGGCATTGAAGCCACACCACTGCGTGCGTGTGCGTTGAAAAAAGAGTTGCGAGAGGTTTTAAAGCGTGTATTGTTAAACGAATTAACATTTGGAGGGAAACATGTTGAAGAAACTCTTTACTGGATTTTGCATTGCAGCAATTTTCGTCGTTGCTGGCTGCGGTGGCGGTAGCGGACCAAAAGTCGCTTTGCCCGAAGGTGGCATCAAGCTATCCTATAAGCCCGCGCTCACAAAAACATCCAAATATCGCACCATGATAAACAAATTCGTTCAGGCTTCGGAACAAGGCTACAACATGAACCGTCTTATAAAAGGCGATGTTACATTTGACCTTACAGTTATCGAAGCAGGCGAGCAGGGCAGCGCACGTATGACATACAAATTTCTCAACGTTGGTGTTGGCGTTTTTGTGAATAGCCAGTTGCAGACGTCTGAGGAAGTAGATGAGATGAAAGACCTTGAGTTTACCGTCGAATACGATTCCACCGGCAACTGGAAAGACGTCGAAGGTATCGATCTCGAAGAAGAATTTCGCAAAGAAGAGATTTCACCAATAAGTTTCATTTTGTCGTTCCGTATTCCTGCCGAAAACGTTTATGTGGGTTACACTTGGAAACAAAATATCGACACCACCATGACCGACGAAGATGGCACCATTCATCGCAAACAGGATGTTACCTATAAAATCGTCGATTTCGTCGAACTTGAAGGCGCACGTTGCATAGTGGCGCAAACCGACGGCAAAATCAATATTACACAAAAAGGTCACGGCGAACACGAGGGCGATGAATATGAGACCGATATTACAATGTCGGGCGAGATAAAAGGCAAAATTCACTTCGACATTGATAACGGCAGAATAGTTCGCCAAGAATCAAACCAAATGATCGATGTTAAAGGCACACAAGTGAACGTTACCAAGGGTGAGAAGAACCCCATCTCCTATTATAACCAAGAAACCCTTGACGCGCGTCTCATAACCAAATAAGCCAAGAGTGCAAAATGAAAGAACATAAAGGCAACTTCGACGCCACTGGGCTAAAGCTTGCCATAGTCATAAGTCGTTTCAACGAATTTATTTCGCAAAAGCTTCTCGAAGGCGCACTCGATTATCTTATTCGTCACAATGCACCTGCCGACGAGATCGAAGTTTTCTGGGTGCCGGGCGCATTTGAAATTCCTTTGGTTACCAAGCGTGTGGCACAGCTTGGGCATTTTGACGGCATTGTTTGTCTTGGTGCGGTTATCCGCGGTGCGACACCTCACTTCACATATGTTGCTGCCGAGGCTACAAAGGGCATAGCACAGGTCTCGCTTTCTGAAAACCTACCCATCGCTTACGGGGTGCTCACCTGCGATAATATCGACCAAGCTGTAGAACGTGCAGGCTCAAAAGCGGGCAACAAAGGTTGGCAAGCTGCAGAGTCGCTTGTCGAAACATTAAACCTTCTCCGCATAACCAGCATGCACAGTTAACAAACACGTGCAGCATCGTTTTTTGGCACACGTGCGATATTTTTTTGTAGTTGTGATATAAAAATCGCAGTTCTCAATGCTAAACGCACGAGCATTCGCGAATTTTTTGCTGCATCGCAAATACTTGTTCGCGAACAGCGCACGCAATCTGCGCACTTGCGTTAGCATAGGCACCAGACAATACTCACGACAACAAAAATCCCCTCACTTGTTTGTGAGGGGATTTCAATTTTTGCTCCCGACAAAATGTGGGTCGAATCATGCGCAACAATCTTTCATCCCGATCGAACAGCTGCAAAAATTTTCACTCAATTGACAACAGCAGAGGCTATTTTCGCGGTAAAACTCCAGCATCGCTAAGGAAAATCTCCGATTTTCTAACTTTCAAATGGTTATCCAAACATTGTTGCGTACAACCATTGCACAGCGGCAGCGATGATTTTTGAATCACTTGCGTTAGGATAAAAGGTGTATGGGAATAATAAAATCTTCTGCTACCTCGTAACATCCACGTGGCAAGCAAATTAAACCTTGTGCACGGGCAAGCGCCATTGAATGTCCCGAGCCATGGTATTCGATAACAAGCGCTTTGCCAGTTTCGTCGAAACAGATAGGATAATATGCACGCCTACGTGCTACCTCACGCGTTAAGCTTTGTGCCATAGGCGCATAGACAGTTGGTGGTTCAAATCTGTGCCCCATCATCTCGTATAGGAACGGTTTTACTAAAAGCTCAAATACTACAAATGCAGTTACAGGATTGCCCGGTATGCCGAAAACAAAATTTCTTTTTGTAGTGCCAAATTTTGTCGGTTTGCCAGGACGCATGGCGATAGAATCGAAATGTAACGTAACACCGCATTCACGCAAAACCTCGGGCACAAAATCGGCTTCGCCCATGGATACACCACCGCTGATGAGAACAACATTGCACTCGCTAAAAGCCTTGTTGAGCACGTTTGTGAGTGCAGCTTTCGTGTCGTCAACTATGCCGTAAGGTTTTGGCAATGCGCCCATCTGCAACACTTGAGCGAAAAGTTCGTAGCTGTTTGAATTTCTCACCTGTGCACCTGTGGGCATTTTCGCACAGTCGATAATTTCGCTGCCTGTCGCAATTATTCCCACCACAGGACGTGCATAAACAAGAAACTCGGCTTTGCCTACTGAGGCAAGCATGGCAATATGTTGCGGCAAAAGTCGCGTGCCTTTTCTGAAAACTAAATCGCCGGTCTTCATATCGTGTCCAAGTGGGTCGATGTTTGTGGCAAGCTTTTCGGTTTCGCCCACAAAACGCACAAGGTGATCATTCGTTTGTTCGCTATCTTCAACTGGAAAAACAACATCCGCATTTTGAGGCACAGGTGCACCGGTCATTATTTTTGAGCATGTGCCAGCTTTGATGGCATTTTTCGGCATAGCACCGGCAAGCACCGTCTCGACGATATTGAGTGGCTGTGCCAAATCTGCGCGTTGGCATGCAAAACCGTCCATCGCTGCCCGATCGAAACGAGGCATGTCCACATCAGCAAAAACGTCTTCGGCAAGAATGCGCCCAAGTGCCAGAAAAAGCGTAGTTTTTTCGGTGGGCATCGTCCGTGCCGCCGAAATTGTCATCATAAAAGCGTCATCGAAGTCGAGCATCTGTTGCCTCCGGCAAAAGACCATTTACCCGCGTAAAAGCTTATGTTATTTAAATTAATGTCGAATTTCGCGCCGTCAAATGAAATTCGTGCGTCAGCAAATTCCATTACCGTTGCGCAAGATGGTTTTGGTTCAATGCCTGCGCGTGTTACCACAAAAAAAAGAGCAGGACGCACGAAATTGCGCAATGTGTTTGATTCGCAAACTATTGGTACATTTTGAGGTAAGCGCAATAGCAGCTCCTCAAACGCGTTTTTGAGAAATTCTGGTTTTGCGCGCAACCAAAAAACACGTTTTGCACCGGCAACAAGCAGACGCCCAGTATCGGTTTCATCGGGGACAGTTTGTTCAACAAGGGAAAAATCTGCCGTGCCAGCTGTAAGTTCTTGTGGTGTTTCGCCATCAAAAAAGCGACCATCGGGCAAAAGCGTGCTCACCTTTATCGCATACACATCATCTCGGCTTGCACATTGGGAAATTATTGCACAAGCGAGTGTAGTTTTGCCGCATTTTTTACCAGCGGCACCTATGATAAGCAAGTTTTCCATTTTTTTCATCGCATCCAATGGCTACAACATCTGCCTTTGGTGAGGTTTGTGACAGTTTCGCAAATTCAAGCTCGCACAATAAAATGATAAAATATGTTTAACAGTCAACATCATTGCGCAGTTGCTAATTTTCAATGCCTGCCATTTGCACTTAACAAAGCTTGTGGTGCTTTCTACTCGCACAGCGAAGCTAGAAGTATAGCAATCATCTAAGAACCATGTTTTTTGTGAAGCGGCATCGCAGGTGAAACATGCTTTAAACAAGCAACATTGTTATCGAAGGGCACTGACATCGCAATTATGCGCTACTTAAAAAAAAGACTTGCAAAAATTTATACAATTTTGTATAATCTAATAAGCAATCGTGCTTAAAATTTTAAAAATACGCACGCACTGCATGCACATTGAGAAAAACATCATTTAAGGAGGGCATCATGAACACCAAAAAAATCCTCTGGGTCGATGACGAGATCGAACAGCTGCGCGCTCACGTAAAGTTTCTCGAAAAGCGCGGCTACAATGTTCTGGTTGCCACAAATGCCACAGATGGCATCGAGCTTATAAAAATCTCAAAGCCCGATGCAATTATCCTCGATGAAATGATGCCGGGCATGACAGGACTTGCTGCTGTTGAGGAAATTCGAAAAATCGACAAAAAGATTCCTGTGGTGATGGTTACCAAAAGTGAAGAAGAGCACATAATGGAAGAGGCTATTGGCAAAATGATAGCCGATTATATCGTAAAACCTGTGAACCCGCTGCAGATACTCACGTCGCTAAAAAAACTGCTCGAAGGTGAACAAATTATAGGTCAAAGGCTTACGCGCAACTACACCGACGAGTATCGAGAGATTTACGATAAAATGTCACCGCGCGCAAAACCTTCCGATTGGCTCGAAATCGCGAAATGGCTCGCCGAATGGGATTTATTACTCGATGCACGCCCCGAACTTGCACTTACCGAAACTCATCGTGCTTTTCGGCGTGAAGTGAACTCCGAATTTTCGAAATTTATCCTCGACAATTATCCCACATGGATTTTCGAGAAAAGTGACACACGTCCAAATTTATCGGTGGATATTTTCGAAAAATTTGTTTACCCACATCTCAAAAAAAACAAAAACGTAATGTTTGTCGTCATCGACTGCATGCGATATGACCAATGGCTTGTGGTGGAATCTCTGCTCGAAGAATACTATAATGTCAAAACCGACCTATACTTTTCGATTTTGCCGTCAGCAACACCATATTCACGCAATGCACTTTTCTCGGGGCTATTCCCTGCCGATCTACAACGGGCTTATCCGAAAATTTGGGCACGTGGTCAGCTTGATCCAGGGTCGAACAACCGTTATGAACATGAGCTGATGGATCGCCAGCTCGATAGGCTTGGCTTTTCCACACGAGGAGAAACTAAATACATAAAAGTGCTCGATCCCGAAGAAGGTGAATCACTTGTGCGTCGCTTGAGCACATACACGTCTTCGCATTTGAGCGCAGTTGTTGTGAACTTTCTCGACATTCTCGCTCATTCACGCGCTGCATCGGATATCCTCAAAGAGCTTTCACCCGATGAATCGGGTTATCGTGCTGTGATGAAATCGTGGTTTTCGCAATCTTCACTTTTCGAGGCATTAAAAATCGCGAGCCAGCAGGAAGATCTCGTAGTTGTATTGACTACCGATCATGGCAGCACTATCGGCACACGTGGCATAAAAACTTTCGGCAAAAAAGACACTTCCACAAACCTGCGCTACAAATTTGGCGACAACCTCAATGTCGATAGCCGTGGTGGCTACCTTGTAAAAGACCCGCGCACTTGGCGCTTACCATCCTTTGGAGTAACAACAAATTACGTAATCGCCAAAGAAGATTATTATCTTGTTTACCCCACAAACTTCAATGAATATGAACGCCAATACAAAAACTCAATTCTCCACGGTGGCATTTCCACTGAAGAAGTTGTGATTCCTGTGTGCACACTTTCAAAAAAGTCGTAAGTTTTGTTACAAACAGGCGCTCATCAGACCACCGTGCGAAAGCCGGTGGTTTTTTATTGTACAGCTCATTTTGGCGACCTAACCACTACACAAGCACGCGGAGCGTGCGCTTCTAAGCCTACGGCGCATTATCCTTCAAAACTTCGCTGTGGTGATGTCACTAATCTCAATTATGAGCCATCACAAATTTTTGGCAGGTATTGTTGACAGAAAACTTGACGAGCATGGATTGGACATTTGATTGATGCGGAGGGCAATGATAAAAAAGCAGATGATAGCAATAACATGCGGCGATCCAAACGGCATAGGCTATGAGATTGTGGCGAAAAGCCTTGCAAAGCACAAAGCCTGTGGCAAAACCGTAATCGTATTTGGAGCCACAAAGCCATTCGTGGCGCTTGCAGAAAAATTTGCTTGGGCACGCGCTTTTTTGCACAATTTGGATAGCGGTGCCATTGACTTTTGTGAGCAACACTGGAGCGGAGTTCCACATTGGGGAACGGTGAGAGAAGATGCGGGGGAGCTTGCACATCGCACGATTATTTCCGCGTGCAATGCAATTGCTTGCGGAAAAGCTACCTCACTTCTCACTGCACCAATTTCCAAAAAAGCACTTACTTGTGCTGGGTTTGTGAATTGTGCACACACCGAAATTTTGGCGGAGTTTTTTCAAGTGCAAACTACAATGTTATTGTTCTCGCGTTCTTTGCGCATTGGGCTTGCGACTACGCATGTACCAATTTCGCGTGTGCCACAACTTTTATCGTGCGAGGCGATATCGGCACACATTTTGCGAATTGACGAAGCATTACGCACTTTTTGGCAAATACGCAACCCCAAAATCGGTGTCTTGGCGCTCAATCCGCATGCTGGAGAAAATGGCACAATTGGCTGCGAAGAAATCGACACAATAGAACCAGCAATTACAAACCTGCGCGCACTCGGCATGGATGTTTGCGGTCCCTTGGTGCCCGATGTGGCGTTTTTACCAAATTCACGGCGCAAAATCGACGCTTATTTGGCAATGTTCCACGACCAAGGGCTAATTGTGCTAAAAACATTGGGGTTTGCACACGGTGTAAATGCCACACTTGGGCTACCAATTTTGCGCACCAGCCCCGACCACGGCACTGCTTTCGACATTGCAGGGATGGGTATTGCGAACACGATGAGTTTTCGTTCTGCATACAAGTTTTTGTCGCTTCGGCGCACCTAAAACCTTTCATCAGCGCGCAATACGTGGTTTTATGCTCACAGTTCTGCCATGGCTGCGAAATTCAAATCAGCTATTTATGTTGACTTTTTTTGTCGATGAGGCATGCAAAACGCTGTGCCATTTTTACGCTAAGTGCAACTCTCATTTTTTGTTAAGCTTGCCGAAAGTATTATCTATGCATACGCTAACAAAACTATCCATCAGCTAATAGTGCGTGACTACACGTTTTAGGTTTACAAAAGCTAAAAAATGGCTATATTATATAGTGGCTAATTATGCTTTTAAGTCTCGCTCAAAAAAGGTGGTGCGAATGATGAAAAAGGCAGCGTATTGGCAAAAGCTTTCCGAAAGTCGCGTTCAGTGCACACTTTGTCCGCATCGTTGTGTGATTTTGCCGGGCAATTGCGGAATTTGTCGAGTGCGCGGAAATGTGGAAGGCACTTTGTTTTCAATTGGTTACGGAAATACCACAAGCATCGCCATCGATCCTATCGAAAAGAAACCGCTTTTTCATTTTAAGCCCGGAACAAATGTTCTGTCGGTTTCACCAAACGGATGCAATTTTTCGTGCAAATGGTGCCAAAACTGGCAAATTTCACAGGATGAGGTTTTTACACGTTATATCGACCCCGATTTACTTGTGACTTTCGCCATACGTGAACGAGCTGTGGGCATCGCTTTTACGTACACCGAACCGCTTATATGGTTCGAATATATAATTGACGTTGCGCGAATAGCAAAAACCAAAAATATTGCCATAGTGCTTGTCACAAATGGCTACATAGAGAGCGCACCACTAAACGAACTGTTGCCATATGTCGATGCTATGAATATAGATCTGAAATCGCTGAATGCGGATGTGTACCGTAAATTCATCGGTGGCACTCTCGAGCCGGTGAAGGCGACTATTGTTTCGGCGGCGGCACAAACGCATGTTGAACTCACGACACTTATTGTGCCAACAATCAACGATACCGAAGCAGAAATCGAAGCGATAACCGATTTTGTAGCATCGATTAACGAGAAAATACCTTTGCACATTTCGCGATATTTTCCAAGTTTCCGCCTGGATCTGCCACCAACATCACCACAGGTTTTGGAACGATCATTTTCTTTGGCAAAGCGCAAACTACCATTTGTTTACGTTGGAAATTATGCACATCCGCCGGGTGAAAATACGTTTTGCCCTAGGTGCGGTGCGCTTCTCATAGAACGGCGGCATTACGATGTAAAACTTTGTGGCATATCGCCTTCATGTGTTTGCAATAAATGTGGCAACAAAATTGATATTGTGTTATAATTTTAAAACAGCAGGTGCACGTATGCGTTCTTCTGTGTCGAATAGTTTTTTCTAAAAAATATGATTTCATCTAATTCATTGTTAAACAATGC
>CAYUDB010000049.1:0-14038 GCA_964443405.1 uncultured bacterium
CACAAATCGTCGCCCTAGTGGTGGCGGTGGTGGCAGCTTCAATCGCAATCGCAATCGTTAATCGTTAATCGAAAATTCGCAATTTCACATAATCTTGTGGTTTTCGATCCGGGGCGTGTAAGCGCCCCGTTTTTTTTTAATGCAATATTCGGAATTTAAGCCTTTGTTTTTGCATCTGCAAAAAATCGTTTCTCGAAGCAGGTGACAGTGCCAGTGACAAAAATACCGCAGGCGCCTACTACGGTGCTTCTCTGCAAGTTAACTATTTGCACCGAAATAGCTTATGAAGCAAAACAGATTGTCATGTGGCGCTAGGCTTTTGCAAACAAGAACTTAAAAACTTAATTCGCACCTGCAAAAAATCGTTTCTCGAAGCAGGTACTTAGCGCTTAGCGGGCAATAAAAAGTTTGCCGAGTTTCACACCAGCAGCAGATTCCGCAACAATGACATACACCCCACCAGCTACTGTTTCACCCGATGAATTTTTGAGATCCCAACGAAAATAACCATCGTGCCCTTTCCAAAAAGCGTCAAGTTCACGAATGAAATTGCCAGCCGCATCGTAAATTTTGAGAATCGCATCGCCCGAAACATTGCCGATGAACACTGTGGGCACTCGTCCTTGTGATACAATGGCAGGATTTGGGTAAATTATCGGTGTATTTACAGATGTTTCAAGGGAATATGGCGAATGAAGCACGACGGCACCCTCGTTGAAACCAAACCAGATATTGCCGCTAACACCATCGGTAAAAACACCGCCAAGCATACTGCCCGATATTGTGCCTATGGCGTCAGATATGAGCGGCGTGCGGTCGGAAGGCATGGCATCGTCGGAGAAAGCAGATTTGAAAGTCGAGTAGTAACCCGCAGGCATATAAACTGTGGCACCGTCGAGTGTGGCGACCCAGATATTGCCGGTGCTATCAGCGCAAATGGATGTAATTGTGGCAGATAGTTCATCGGGCATGGGCATGGGAACTACAAAATCGCCCGGATCCCAGTAAGCAAGACCGTTGCCGGTGCCAAACCAAATTTTGCCGTCTGGAGCTATGGCAACTGCGTTTACTTCGTCGTTTGGCAAAACCCCGCGCAAAACAACAATGCGGTCGTCACGAGTGTCGTCAAGTGTGCCGTTGTGGAAAAATATCCAACCACCGGAAGTTGTGCCTGCTACTATTTTTTGGTTATCGCAGCAGAAAGCGCGAACAGACGTCGATGGCAAATTGTGCGAGGTAATGCTAAAAGCCAAAGCACCGCGCGGATTGTTTAATTGCGATGATTTCCAACATTTTATGGGTGCATTGTCGTTTGAGAGATACGAGACCACCCACAAATTTCCCATGCCGTCCACGCGCAAACGGTTGGCAATTGGATAATGTGTGTTCGGCACAGACGTGGCGAGCGAACTGTTTGTGGTGTCCCAAATTTCAAATGTGGTGTCGCTGAAAATTTTCAATATTCCCGCACCATAACTGCCAATCCAAACTGTACCGTCGGGTGTGCGCACGCAACTGCGACAGCTGCCGAAAATGCTTCTTGCTGCCGAAACCATTGTGGATGGAATTTTTGGCAACAGCGAAAAGTAATCGTAAGTTTGCCAATTATCGCCAGTTAATAAGCTCGCGCTCTTGTTTAACACGCACACACATGCGGTGCTCTCGACAAATGATATGTCGGAAATTCCTGTGCCAAAATATGTGTTAAAGCCGAAAACATCGATGGCCACGCGCGCAGAATCGAACACGCCCAAACCATATTCAGTGCCAAAAAATATCTGTGTTCCAGTGCTTTGCGCGCAATGGCAAATATTTTGCGGCACATTGACAACGGGCGCTATAAGTGTGGCGGTTGAGTTATTGTAGCAGCGCACACCCGATGACGTGAAAAACCACATGCCCTGAGCTGCAATAACATTGTAACACGTTGATGCATTAAAATTTAGCGGCATATTTTTTTCGACAAGCATTCCATCGGCAAAAAAATAGATAACCTTATGTGAGGTAGTGGAATTTTCGGGCAAAACCCAGAGTGTTTCGGCAAAAGCCTCAACGCGCGCAACAGGTCGCCCATCGGGCATAGATATAACATTCCAAGAAGCTGGGTTCGTGAGGTTTGAGGCAAGTGGTGCACATATCAAGCCCGAAGTAGTCGCCGCAAAAATTGTATCACGAAGAAAAGCAACATCGAAAATGGCGCTTTGGGCAGGTAAACTGGCAAAATTTTCGAAAAAATCGGCAAATTGCGCAATGGCAAAGGAATTTGCCACAGGTAAAGCGCGAACAATACCTTTTGACGTTGACAACCATAAGCTGCCGTCAAAAAAACACATATCATTTATTATATATGATTCTACAGCAAGTGAATTAACTGAACGAAAATTGTATTTATTGAGCGCACCTATGTAACCGTTGGAGGCAGCATACCACAAAAAACCGTCATCATCAGCGCAAAGTGCCGTTATTGAAAGCCCGCCCAAACCCTCGATTGTGCTGTAGTTGCGATGGTCGCCCGTTGAGACATTGTAGCTGATTACACCGCCATCTGTGCCAATCCACAATAAGCCATCGTGCTCAACAATGCAGTTAATTTTGTTGAAATTACCCCAAAATGTCCAATCGCCGGCAAAAGCAAAAAGCACCGACGCCAAAGCGAGAGTGGCGAAAATTATATATTTCTTCATCGTTTTTACCGCGTGATTTGGTCGGAGATAATTTTGCCATCGCGAATGGTTATCACACGTTTGGCATATTTGGAAATTTCCGTGTCGTGCGTGACGAGGATGACAGTTTTGCCCTGTGCATTGAGTTCGTCGAGCAGCTGCATGATTTCTTTGCCTGTTTTGGAATCGAGGTTGCCAGTAGGTTCGTCGGCGAGAATTATCTCGGGGTCGTTAACAAGTGCACGTGCAATGGCGACACGTTGGCGTTCACCGCCAGAAAGCTCGTTTGGTTTGTGATGTCCGCGGTGCTCCAGCTTGACCTTTTCGAGCAATTTTTCGGCTCGAACTTTGCGTTCACTTTTTGGAATGCCGGCATATATCATCGGCAATTGCACGTTTTCATCAGCGCTTTCTCGCGGTAACAGATTGAAGCTCTGAAAGATAAATCCGACGCTCTTGTTGCGTGTAAAGGCGAGCTCGGCTTCGGAAAAACCAGTAGTATTCTGCCCGTCGAAAAGGTACTTACCGCCATCTGGCACATCTAGGAAGCCGAGCACATTCATTAAAGTTGACTTGCCCGACCCAGATGGACCCATGATTGCGATGTATTCGCCACGCTCGATGGAGAGTGAAACATTGTCAAGCGCGCGGACGGAGCTTTCGCCCATCTTGTAAAGCTTTTGAACATCAATAAGTTGTAAAAGTGGCATATTGCTATCCTGAAAACCATTTCATCGATTTTCTTCAAGTTTGCAGTTTACGAAAAAATAGGTAAGAAACTGCTGATGGCAAGCTTTTTGTCAAATTAGCGATGTGGCAGGTTTCGGCTTCGACAGTGTGGGTCTATGCAAACCGCAGCGAGTAATTGCAAACGGCTACTTAGTCGAGCACGATATTTTGTGCTGCAAACGACTTAAAACGTACAAATAGTTTATTAAAATCTAGTTGTAGAATAGCCAATTGATACCGAAAGCAAAATAGCGTTCATCAAAGCTACCTCCATCGATGGTCACAAAATGCGCGTTAGTGAGGTTTTTGCCAGAACAGAAAAATTCAAACGTCAAAAACTGTGCTCCGAAGTTGGAATTGAGTAAAAATACGTCGTTTTCTCCGCGAAAATCAACAAGATACTGCGGCGTGACATTGAATCTCACTGTGAGTTTGTTATCGAAATAAGCAGATTTTGTTGCGAACAGTGCTGCCAATTGAAAATTAGCCGGATCACCAAGCTTTGCATCTATGCACTTGCTTAAAGCAGTTCCATCTGCATTAAAAGATACTGTGAACAAACTATCTTTTCCAAAATTTTGCAATATTGTAGAGCCAAAAGTTGCTAAATAGCCATCGAAAAATTGCGCAGCAGTATCGATAGATGAAGCAACTGATATTTTAGATAAAAACTGTTCATAATTTATATACAATTTTGCCATGTTCAAAAAGCTGGTGTTTGTGGCGGAGAAAGTGGTTTTAAAATGCGAAGTATTTGGTACATCGGGGTTTCCATGCGGCACATAACACCGCGAAACGAGGGTATCCTGATTAAGCAAAGCCTGTGCAGAAAACAAAGTTGGCACATCTTGTGCGTAGTGTGAGAAAGTGGCAGATGCCATAAGCTGTGTGTGTGAATTTGCAAAACCGTATGTTAAATCGCAAGTTGCGCTACCACCTATATCGTCGTTTACTAGCCTTTCGCCGAGCAAAAGAAAACTCAAATGTGGCTTCGAATCAAAGCTTAGGCTTGTGGTTCTGTGCAGTGAAGCTTCGATAATGGGCAAGTTTTTGCGAGCAAAGACATCGCCGTAAATGGTCTTCATGCCGAGCTTTGCGCTCAATGACAATACGCCCTCTTTCGATTTGAAGTGCTTGACTAAATTTGTGGATAAATCCTGCGTTCTGAAGGATCTTTCCCCAGAGATTCCATGGAAATCTTGTCCAAAATTGGCATATGATAGACTAATATTGATATTTGGTAGTCCAAGCAACTTTTCCGCCGAATAACTTGTGGATAAGATAGTTAGGCGATTCGTGCGAGTAATACCAAGCAAGTTGGAAGAACGTTTGGTGGAAAGAAAAAAATTATTAACTGTTGCATAAGTATCAATTTGTTCCACAAAATTCGAATCGATATCGATATATTCGCTATCAATATGCAGAGTAAGCGGCGAAAAACTGCGAAATAGTAAGCTGGTACATTCATCACCAATTCGCCCGTGTGTGGTGTGCGAGCCGGCAACAAAAAAAGGCAGCCACTTCACATAAGAATTGTGCATTGCAGCAGCGAATTTCTCACCATTTCCGTCATCTAATGCAAAGCTCAGCTTAGAGATAGCCGAAGATTCAGTATATGGGCTACGCAAAGTAAGAGCTGATGCAGCTGAAGAAACCCTGTATATATCTGCAAACGCAACAGGAGTGAGATTGGCAATATCAAACTGTTTGTAAGGTATAGAAATCCTGAAATCATTTATATAAAAACTGTGCTGCGTTATATTTAAAGTGCCAGCATTGTCGGCAAGTGAATACGAGAAATTTGTCTGCGAAAACGAGGACAGCGGCGTAAACAATGCGGGGTCGCCAAAAGTTGTCGGGCACTCATTAACGCGCACAGCAGTTTCAAATTGCGCAAAGCTTACCGCTAGCATGCAAATAAAAGCACTTATTATTTTAAATTGAACCGTTTGATTTTTAAACATTTACTTTCCGTGGCTTGTGCAAAAAAGGCATTATGTAAATAACTTCATAATTAAGCCAGAAAATCCCAATGGTCAAGTTTTTTGAGAAGCGAAAAAAACATTTGCTCAGCGGCAAGAAAATGTTATTCTGCTTTTATGGAAACGGCAATTTACAGAGAACAACAAAGTGAGCTGTGGGACAGCTTCATCACGACGTCGAACAACGGCACACTGTTTTCGAAACAGAATTTTTTTTCTTATCACCCACCTGACCGTTTTACACACCACCATCTAATTTTTTCCGTCAACGATTCGATTGCGGGAGTCTTCCCCTGCGCCGAAGCCGAACGATTCGAGAAAAAATTTCTAGTTTCCCACCCCGGTTCATCTTACGGTGGAATAATTACTACAACCAATTCAACTTTAGAAGAGCACTACTTGTTTTTTAATGCGCTCGTTGATTATGCACGCACAAACGATTTTCAGGGCATTGAGCTAACACGTGCACCACAATTATACTATTGTATCCCAAACGATTACACTGATTTCCTTTTTTCGCGCGTTGGCGCTTTTTACCGAAAACGCGAGCTGACAGCAATCACTAATTTGCCAAAATCGAAACGCGATATTGCAAAGTTGTTACACCCTAGTGCGCGAACCTCTATGCGCAAGTCTTTGCGCGGCGGAATCGAAATTGCCATAACCGATGATTTTGCAGCATTTTACGAGATTTTAAAGACAAATTTGCTTATGCGCCACAACGTTTCACCAACCCACTCTTTGCAGGAATTGCTGCTTTTGAAGGAAAGATTTCCCACGGATGTCTTGCTTTTCGGAGCATATTATCATGGGGTTTTAATCGCGGGTTGTGTAGTTTTTGTGTGCAACTCTCGCATATTACTTGGTTTTTATATTAGTCAAGACTATGATCACCAAAATCTTAGACCATTGAACGCTTTATTCCCGTTCATATATGAATGGGCTATAGATCACCACTATTTTGCTTTTGATTACGGCACATTCACATTGAACGGCACTCCAAATTTGGGTCTTGGACGATTCAAAGAGACTCTTGGAGCACGAGGCGTTTTTCGCGACACACTTTGCCTCGATTTCGAACACGCAAATTTCGCGGCACTTGAAGAAAAACTTACCGCACTTTGAAAAAAACGCTGTTACCTCATTTTGAATTATGAAAAAACTAATTAGCTTATCGGGTTTTTTAGGGGTTGATGCTGTTTTTTTGGGCACTATTTTGCTATTCACATTTTCCACATCAATCTGGGTTATCTTATTAATTAGCTTAGGTTTAACTTTGGTTATCACATGGGGAATTTTCACTCGCTCGCAATTTTTCTCTGCCCACAATCGCTCTAAGATTTTTCTTCTCAATTCCTTTGTTGCCACAGCATTTTTAATTGGAATTCTATCCATTGGAAATATGCTTCTATTCCGACATAGCCTACGTTTTGATTTAACTCTAGATCACTTTAATACACTGTCAAAACAGGCTATTAGCATCATAAAGGAACTACCATCAAAAACGAAAATAATTTTATTTGACAATCCCGATAAGCCCGTCGATCCTCTCTTTCGAGATCTACTTGTAGAATTCGAGCACGCAAGCGCAAATATTGATATTTTCGTTATCGATCCCGATCGAAACCCTGAAATAGCAAAGGAATACGACGTTTCAAAATACGGACAGCTTAGCATTGTCTTCGGTGATAGCGCATCTGGCGAAAATCGATTTGTGTTAGTAGATAATCCAACTGAAGAAAAAATTGTTAACATATTGAAATTAAAAGTGCTAGGTGCATCAAATACCGCCTATTTTATCACAGGGCATAATGAACTTTCACCTTATTCACGTGCTGGTGACGGGCTTTCACAAGTGGCGCAGGCGATAAAATCAGAGGCAATAAACATCGACACGCTCAATATTGCTGCTCATGGGGGCATCCCAGCCGATGCTAAAATACTCATCATAGCCGGACCGAAAATAGCGCCTGCAGCTGGTGAATTGGCGCTTATGGATACGTTTTTTTTGTCTGGTGGCAAGTTGCTTTTTTTGCTTGAACCACTTTGGGATAATGCATTTGCGATTTATTTGGAAAAATATGGGTTTCGAATGCCTAATATGTATGTCATAGATAATTCACCAGCAGGCAAGATGTTTGGGACTAGCAGCGAAATGCCAATAATAATGAATTATGACACCCTGCATCCTGTTGTGCAAAACTTTTCTGCCGCAATGGTTTTCCCTTCGGCACGACCAGTTTTCGTGGACAAAAATGTGCTTGGCAGGTTTTATGTAACAACTATTGCGAAATCTACCAGCGATGCCTACGCCGAAACACACACACAAGCCGGCTCCGACGGTTTCACTGCGGGCAGCGATATGCGAGGACCTATCCCTGTTGTCGCATCCTGCGAAGACGTCATGGCAACACCATCACCGAAAATCTTTGTCGTTGGAGACCCTGATTTCGTCACTAATCGCTTCCTAGACCTTGCTGGAAATCGCGATTTCATTTTGAATGTTTTGGTCTATCTCGCTGGCAACGAAAACCTTATATCAATACGTCCGCGTGCTGAACGTGCAAATCGCTTATCATTATCGGCTGGTGGGCAGAGAAAAGTGTTTTACCTGTCGGTTATCATTTTCCCATTCATGCTGCTTATCGTGGCTCAAATGCTTTATATGTGGCGAAGTTTTTCAATACGACGCACTATTGCTGAAACAAACGAATAAATTTCGTTATCAATATTCACGAAATAATCTCGTTAGAAATTTTTATCGAAAAATTCGCGAAGACTGTCAATTAAAATTCCCGCTTCAACAATATTCCGATTGCAGATACAGTAAACAAAGTTATCCAAGCAATAGCTGCAAAAATTGGCACGGGCGAATCTGGAGTCATTCCCGCAGCCATTTGAAACGCAATTTTTGTAAGTGCATTTGGAAAAAGGAAATGCACCCAGTCTGGCGCACGGTGCAAGCTGCCCTCCATTATCGCCAAGTAAAGCCACACGAGCACACACAGCGCAGCCACCCAGGTGCGTTTGATGAAAATCGTGCCAAGCAAGATTGACAGGCTGATAAAAAAGCAAAAAAACAAGAACAACGTAGCCATGGCACCCGAAAAGTTGCTAAATACAGGCGGGTAACCTGTGAAACCCCAAAAAAGAGCAAATCCTATTGTGCTTTCGATTAGCACAAAAAGCACAAAGACAAATAATGCAGTCGAGAAAAATTTACTAAGTATAACCGCTTGGCGTGAAATAGGTTTAGTCAAAAGCCATTCCAATGTTCCTTGCTGTTTTTCCTCAGTTATAAGTGAGCTTGAAAACAAAACTGTGGCAATTGTACCCATTATGGTTAAAATGCCCAAAAATGTTAGCATTATAATCGATGGGTCCACATTGTTTACAAGCGCCATCAAAAAAAGCAGGAAAAAACCGTTGATCATTAGAGTCCATGCTAACAGATTTGCAATAAAAAACTTACGCGAAAAAAACCTGCTTAGTTCTTTGCGTAAAAGTTGAGAAAACCCGCAAAGCATATTGTCGATAAAGCTCATGTTATTTGCCATCTTCGGTAAACAGTTTCAATAATACATCTTCCAAATTGGATATCTTTTTCCCAAATTGTAAAATAACTGCATCGCTTTCGTTTAAAAAGTCTCGAAGAAACTTTTTTTCGAATATCACTTTGTCATCTGTCATTATATCGAATTCCTCAAATTCTGGTGTATTCCTCATTTCAATAATGTGTGCATATTTGATTTGCTCTAGTTTCGCGCGCGCCGATGTGGTATCACCGGCAATTCGAATCGAATAAACATTTTTATTTAACGATGCCTTAAGTGAATCGATTGTGTCGCAAGCAGCTATTGTCCCTTCACGAAAAATTGCAGCATAATCACCGACCTTTTCGACATCTGCTAAAATATGCGTCGAATATAAAATTGTGCACTCGCTGCGTAAGTCTTCCAGTAGCGCCAAAACATCGTGTCTGCCCATGGGATCAAGCGAGGCTGCTGGTTCGTCGAGTATTACAAGCTGTGGCTTGTGAAGCACTGCTTGAGCTATGCCTAGTCGCTGCCGCTCCCCTTCCGAAAAACCTTCAAGTGCACGATCGGCTTTTTGCGCAAGCCCCACTTTTTCCAGAAGCTCGTCAATGTCTTTTTGTAAAATTATATGTTTTTTTACATTGAAAAAGCTTGCTGAATACGTAAGCAGCTCACGCGCGCTCATTTGCGGATAAAATTTCGGATTCTGCGCTAGGTAACCAATGTGACGCCGTATTTCAAGAGAGTTTTCGACACAGTTTTTTCCAAATACACGTGCCACACCAGAAGCAGGCTTTAGAAGACCAAGTAAAATTTTTATAACCGTAGTTTTTCCTGCTCCGTTAGGACCCAAAAGTGCAAAAATGCAATTTTTTGGAAACATTAAATCGATACCACGCAATGCGTTAACTTTGCCAAAAGTTTTTGTGAGTCCTGTTATTTCAACAATATAGTCGCTCATTTTTCCCACGTTTAATTTTTCAGAAACAAGGTTTTTATATGAAATTGTCAACAAATTTTGTTAAAATTTTATTGTCAAACCCATTATTTTCTCGTATTTTATTAAATAATTAATGCGCAAGCGAAAACTGCTATTCTTTTGGTATCTTTTGTCTTCTGTTTTTGCTGGTAGATAACACCAAATTCGAGCATGTGATGCGTTCATTTTGAAAACAATGGCTTCCATTTGGGCACAGAGGTGTAGCGATGAGGAATTTTGGGCAAAAAACTGTTCTTTTTTCGGCAGCGTTCGTCATCATAATAGGCTTCGCTTTCACTGCGATAACTGTCTCGCACAAAAACGCCACACGCAAGTTATCTTTTATCGATAAAGCGAAAGTTGTGGCGGCAGCTATAAATGTTGACCATATAAAAACTCTCGCCGGTACCGATGCAGACACAGCTTCTGCAGATTATCAGCGGCTAAAAGTTCAGCTGAAAGCTCTGCGCGCCGCAAGTCCCAACTGCCGTTTCATCTACTTAATGCACAGAAAGCCCGATGGCACAATCATTTTTTTCGTAGATAGCGAAGATCCGCTTTCAAAAGACTATTCACCACCTGGTCAGGTTTATACCGAAGCTTCGCAAAGTGTGCACGAAATCTTCAATTCGCAGAAAAGCAAAGTCGAAGGACCAATCAAAGATCGCTGGGGCAGATGGGTCAGCGCTATGATACCGATCATCGACGCACAAACTGGTAAAAATATCGCTGTGCTAGGCATGGATGTGCAAGCCGACAACTGGAATTGGCAAGTGATATCCAGTGCCATGCTGCCAATAGGACTCATGTTCATCCTTCTTATATTAGGTGCCGGTCTTTTTCTCATCGCCACGCGCACAAGCCAGCTGCGCGAGAGCGAAGAAAAATTTCGCACTCTCATGCAACAATCACCTTCTGCTATCGAAATCTACGATTTACAAGGCACGCAAATAGCAGTGAACACCGCATACGAGCTATTGTGGAACTTGCCTGCATCTCACACGGTAGGCATTTTTAACCTCTTCACAAGCAAAGAAGTAGAACGCACAGGGCTTTTGGAATATGTGAAAAAAGCATATGATGGACAGCCTTGCAATATACCCGAATATCAATTCGATGCCACAGGCAACACAGAAGGACGCGGTTTGGGCAGAGTTCGGTGGTTGAGCACAAAAATATACCCGCTCAAAGACATCTTCGGCAAAGTTCAAAATATAGTCATCATGCACGAGGATGTTACTACACGCATAGAAACTGAGCAAGAATTACGGGCATCGACTAAAACATCAATCGACCTCATAGCATCTATGCCGACTGGCATTTTCATTTACGCATACGAACCACCAAATACATTGCGTCTGCTCGATGGCAATGAAACCGCGAAACAACTCACCGGTTTGGATGTCAACCTCAACCGCGGCAAAACTTTTTCCGAAATTTGGGACAATTCCGATGCTAGCGGACTTACCGAGAAATATCTAAACGTTATGCGCACCGGCGAACCACTGAACTTCGAAACTCTAACCTATGTCGATTCACTAATCTCTGGAACATATCGCATAAAAGCTTTTCCTATTCAGGGCAATAAGCTTGTTGTAGCTTTCGACGACGTTACCGAGTTGAAACGTGCCGAAGAGACTTTGCGCGAAAATGAAAATCGGCTCACACAACTTTTCGACGAAATGCTCGCAGCTTTTGCCCTACACGAAATCATCTGCGATGAAAATGGCACACCTATCGATTACCGTTTCCTCATGGTGAACAAAGCTTTCGAAAAAGTTACAGGTCTTGTGGCAGAAGATATTTTGGGAAAAACATTGCTGACGATTCTCCCACAAAGTGAAACCTTATGGGTCGAAAACTACGGAAAAGTGGCACTCACCGGCATACCAATTAAGTTTAGCAGTTTTTCTAGCGCGTTCAATAAATACTTCGATGTGCGCGCTTATTCGCCCGAGCATGGCAAATTCGCCACCATATTCCTCGACATTACCGAAAACGTGCTCAACGATATTGCATTACGAGAAAGCGAAACGCGCTACCGAAACCTTGCAGACTCCGGACAAGCTCTGATATGGACTTCGGGCGTGGACAAACTGTGCAATTATTTCAACGAGCCATGGCTAAAATTTACAGGACGCACACTCGAACAAGAACTCGGCGCAGGTTGGACAGAACAAGTTCATCCAAACGATCTCAATGAAATACTTGAACTTTACAACACCGCCTTCGACAACCGCGAGTGCTTCAGCCTCGATTATCGCCTAAAAAATTCTTTCGGTGAATATCGTTGGATACAGGATAGTGGTTCGCCAATCTACAATTCAAAAGGCGAGTTCATAGGTTACATTGGGCATTGCCTCGACATCACAGACCGCAAACAAGCCGAGCAAATTCTGCGCGAAAGCGAAGAGAAGTTCATCAAAACATTCCGAAATAGCCCCGATGTTTTCATTATAACTGTCATTAACACCGGAAAAATAATCGAGGTGAACGAGACATTCTACGCAATAACAGGCTTCACCCCACAAGAGATTTATGGCAAAACCACAATAGAACTTGGGCTTTGGCAAAGCATCGACGATAGGAATCGTTTGGTGCAAGCACTTCACACACACAAAAAAGCCCCAAGCTTGGAAATGAACTTTCGCCGCAAAAACGGTGAACCTTTTGTGGGTATTATCTCAGCCGAGCTTATAACTCTACAAGACACACTGTGTGTCATAAACGTCATCCACGACATAACCGATCGCGTTAACGCAGAAACGGCAGTGCGAGAATCCGAAAAAGCGCTTCGCAAAGCACAAGAAGTGGCAAATGTTGGCAGTTGGGTGTGGCACATTCAAACAAACAAGCTTGAATGGTCCGACCAAATGTTCCGCATTTTTGGCATGGACAAAAACACTTTTTCGGGCAATCTCGCAGAAGTCATGACAACTGCAATTCACCCCGACGATCGCGCAGCAGTTGAAGCCTCAAATTTAAATGTTGCGAAAAACGGCAAGCCACAGCCGCTTGAGTACCGCATTATTCACCCAGATGGCACAATTCGCACTGTATGGGGCGAAGCTGGAGAAATCACTTTAGACGAAACCGGACAACCCAACATACTAACAGGCATAGTTCAAGATATCACCGAACGCAAACACGCTGAACAAATTCTACGCGAAAGTGAAGAAAAATTCAACTCCGCTTTCAACAATAGCCCCATAACCATGACCATAACCTCCGCCGAAACAGGTGCATATGTTGCTGTCAACTCCGTTTTCTTGAACGATTCGGGTTTCACAAGAGATGAGGTTATCGGACACAATTCCATCGAGCTAAACATTTTTACAAACCCTGAGGATCGCGTCAAACTCATATCCACAGTATTGAAAGAGGGTAATGTTTACGGCATGGAAATGCAATTGCGCATGAAAAATGGCACTATATTCGACTGTCTTGTCTCAACGACCCTTATTTACATAAACGCAAAGCCTCATTTCCTTTCGGCAACAATGGACATAACCGAACGTAAGCGCGCCGAAAAGCTTTTGCGAGAAAAAAGCCATCAACTGCGTGCCATACTCGACGCAGCCAAAGACGCAGCTTTTCTCATGGAAACAGATGGCACAATAATCAACTTCAATGATGAACTCGTCCACCGACTTGGCATGCATCCATCACAAATTATGGGGAAAAATTTCTACGATCTCTTGCCGCCCGATGTGGCAGAGACCCGCAGAATCTGGGTCGAGAAGGTTATACAAACTGGCAAACCTGTGAATTTTGAAGACGTACGTTCTGGGCGAAACATCGACAGTTCTGTTTACCCCATTTTCGACACAAATGGCAAAGTTGCACGAGTGGCGTTTTTTGGGCGCGACATAACCGAAAAGAAACTTGCCGAGCAATTCATACGCGAGAGCGAAGCACGTTACCGCCTCATTTCCGACAATGTGGAAGATATAGTATGGCAACTCGACAAAGATTTGCGCTTTGTCTATGCAAGCCCTGCTGTGGAAAAGGTTTTCGGTTATTCTATAGCAGAAACGTGCACCATGTCAGTGGCATCCCTCCTCGACGAACAAAGCATGGAGCAAATGCGAAAAACTATAATTATGCGCGCCAATCAAAACCCAATTCCAGGCACCACACCTGTAGAGT
>CAYUDB010000050.1:0-13985 GCA_964443405.1 uncultured bacterium
AGGTACTATTTCACTCCCCTCACAGGGGTTCTTTTCACCTTTCCCTCACGGTACTTGTTCACTTTCGGTCGCTTTTGAGTATTTAGCCTTAGAGGGTGGTCCCCCCAGATTCAGGCAGGATTTCTCGTGTCCCGCCCTACTTGGGACGCTGTCCAGGAAGTCTCTCACATTTAATCTACAGGACTTTCACCTTCTGTGGTGCATTTTCCCAGATGCTTCGACTATGCAAAAGATTTTTTACTTCCCGCTCCTCTTTCGTGTTGGAGCCAACAGATCCCACGACACCGCCACAGCAATGGCACGAACCTTATAAACTGCGGTCGGTTTAGGCTGTTCCCGTTTCGCTCGCCGCTACTTAGGGAATCTCATTCGATTTCTTTTCCTCCGGGTACTGAGATGTTTCAGTTCCCCGGGTTGCCTTGCATCCTCTTATGTATTCAAGGGTGCATACGCCAAATGGCGTGGGTTTCCCCATTCGGAGATCTCCGGATCAAAGGTTGCTTCCACCTCCCCGAAGCGTATCGTCGGTAGCCACGTCCTTCATCGCCTAAAAGCGCCAAGGCATCCACCGTGTGCCCTTAATATCTTAACCAAAAATTTACTCTTCACAGAGTATCCAGCGCAAACTCTATCTCTTAACTTTTCAACGATCAACTTTGCAGGTTTTGAGCTTCGCTCGCCCCTGTCTGCTTCGTCGTGTTTTTGTGTCCCCGTCGAAGCGAATTGAAGATATCGAGGTGCCCACTTCTTGTCAAGAACTTTTTTCAAAAATCTTCAACTTTTTTTTAGCGCTTCCTTAACACAAGCGCAACAAAAGCTTACGAAATCGTGCCAAGAGGCTTTTTTGCGTCTGTGGCACTGATTACCGCATCAGTTGCCGAAAACAGCACTTTTGCACTGGTCGATTCGGGCAAAGAAAGCACAAAAGGAATACCCTTTTCGCCGCTCTGCATAACCGAAACTTCCAAAGGTAAAGCGCCCAAGAAAGGCAAATCAAGTTCTTCGGCAGTTTTCTTGCCGCCATCGCATTTAAAAACCTCTGTGGTGCCGCCGCAATGCGGACACACAAAGCCGCTCATGTTCTCAATTACGCCCAACACTTTTATGCCCAAAAGCTCTGAAAACTTTATGGTTTTGCGCGCATCTAAAAGAGAGACATCTTGCGGAGTGGTAACTATAACCGAACCGGTAACGCCAGGCACCAATTGAGCAACTGTAAGTGGCTCATCGCCTGTGCCGGGTGGACAATCCACAATGAGGTAATCGAGTTCGCCCCATGATATGTCACCCAAAAACTGGCGGATAGCCGACATTTTCATCGGACCACGCCAGATAACTGGTTGATCATCACTTTCGAGTAGGGACGCCATCGTAACCACTCGCACGCCCTTCATCTCTATGGGCAAAATCTCACCGTTGTCGGCAGTCATGAGAGGAATGCCCTCAATACCGGCTAGCCTACCAACGGAAGGTCCGTGTATGTCGATGTCTAAAAGTCCCACGCGAAAGTTGCGCAAGGCTAGCGCATAAGCCAAGTTCACAGCAATTGTGCTCTTGCCCACGCCGCCTTTACCCGACATGACCATTATTTTGCGCGCGATTTTGTCCATGCGCTCGCGCACTTTTAAGTCTTCTTCGCTCTGTCCGGGCAGTGTTTTCTTGTGTTCCATAATACCTTCTTAAAAATTTCTTTGCCAAAGGTTCGTCCATAATAATTTTACCACAAATTATGTCAACACAAATCGCATGGAAAAAATCATAATCATCGGTGCATCTGGCAGTGGCAAGTCCACTTTTGCAGCTCAACTTGCACAAAAACTCAACTTGCCGCTCTATCACCTCGACAGAATTTTTTGGCGAGCAAATTGGCAAAGTATTCCTCGTGAAGATTTTATCGCCGAACAAAAACGCATCTGCGCGAGCAAACAATGGATAATCGACGGGCATTATAGATCATCGCTCGAACTTCGTGCGAGTGAATGCGACACCATATTCCTATTCGCACTTCCTCGTAGAGTGTATTTTTTTCGAGCGCTCATGCGAATAATCAAAAGTTTTGGCAAAGTACGCCCCGATATGGCAGATGACTGCCCCGAACAACTCGATTTGGAGTTTTTACATTATGTATGGACTTTTTCAAAAGTGCACGATGAGCATACTCGTTCAATTTTGCAAAATCACGCATCGAACAAGCAAATTATAGTTTTTTCGCACCCACGCGACGCCGCACGCTTTATTGCCGATATGCCAAACACAAATCTCAACACACCTTGAGCAAATGGACAAAATGCCGAAAATATCATATTTCAAAGCCTGCGCAGTTTTCTGCGCCGCAACTGTGTATTTTTACACATTACTTTTCACATTATTGCCTTTTGTAAAAGCAAATTTCACAATTAACTCGGCATTATATTGGTTTATAACTGGATATTTCTTGTTTGTACCATTATTTTTTGCGGCAATATTGTTTGCAAGAAAAGAAGGGAACTCTACAGCAAAACAGATTTTCGCTGCACTAAGTTTACGCAAATTTTATCGCAGAGATTGGCTTTATGCGCTTGGTGGTTTGCTTGCGGTTTTTCTTGGTTCGGGAGTGGTATTTGCCTGCGCCAAATTGGCAACCGTTATATTCGGCATTCGCGAACTATCTACTGTTCCGTGGTTTATGGAGATAACTCCATTTCAAGGGCGCGACAAATTGCTTTTGCTCGTTTGGTTACCAATGTTCTTTTTTAATATATGTGGCGAAGAGCTACTATGGCGTGGATATATACAATCTAGGTTGAAACACAGGCACTCGTGGATATTATGTTCGATGTTATGGTTAATTTTCCACTTACCATTTGGTCTCGATCTTTTATTAATGCTTTTGCCGATAGTCATAATACTACCTTATGTATTTCACAGAAGTCAGAATACCCTAATCGGAATTTTCATACATGGCATATTTAACGGTCCTATATTTGTAGCAGTGGCTCTGGGGCTTGTGAAATAGACTTTAAATAGTATAATTTAAGTAAACAAAAAGGGCTTTCGGCACAAACCGAAAGCCCTTGCTCGCGAAGGACATATATGAACGTCAAGCATCAATAAGTGCTTCGTAACCAAAAGTCTCGACAGAAGGCTCAATGCGTTTGATAAGCCCTTGCAACACTTTCCCAGGACCAAGCTCATAAAAACGTGTGGTGCCGTCGCGGTGTGCGTTTTTGACCGTATCGATCCAGAGCACTGGCATGGTGAGCTGCGATACCAAAAACTCACGTATGCTCTCAGGGTCGGCAACTTCATCGCCTGTAACGTTGGCGTAAAACTTCACGCGCGGCGGTTTGAAATCGGTTTTTGCCAAAAGTTTCGACATTTCACGCCGTGCATCTTCCATAAGTGGCGAATGAAACGCGCCGGATACGGGTAATTCGAGCACGCGTTTTATGCCCAAGTTTTTCAGCATAAGCTCGGCGCGCGGCATGAGATTTTTGGCACCACTTATAATAAACTGCCCTGGCGCATTGTAATTTGCAATTTCTATTGCGCCCTCGTTCTTTAGTGACTGCACAACTGCTTGTACAACATCGAGTTCTGCTCCTACTGGTGCTATCATACCGCCCTCGCTAGCACTTGCCATAAGCCTGCCTCGCTCGAGCACCGAATCAAGGGCATCTTCGAAACAAAGCACGCCTGCAGCGGTGAGAGCTGCATATTCACCCAGCGAATGCCCAGCTACCGCATCGAATTTCACATGTGCACCAGCAGTTACCAACGCCGCATACGAATGCACGAAAATGCATGGTTGAGTAAACTCAGTTTTTGCGAGCGTGGCTTTGTCGCCATCGAATGACATTGCAGCTATATCGAAACCTGCTATACGGTTAGCCGATTTATACACTTCTTTTGCTCTGTCAAATTTATCAAAAAGGTCTTTGCCCATGCCCGAAAACTGCGAGCCTTGCCCTGGAAATACGAAAGCGTTTCTCATGCTGCCCTCCTTCTTTAAACTCATAATATAATGATGGCAACAACTTTTTCAATACTTTTATTAGAAGCGACTCCTCGTACACGGGCGAGATTGTGGAAACTATCGCAGATAGTGATGCTCTAATCAAGCCAAAGCTGTTCCAATACCTGATGTTAGCTTGCGCAGTTTCATTTTTTGCAAACACTCTGCGGGCGAAACCCAAAACAAAACTTCTCCCAATCTTTTTTCGAGCTTTTGCCAAAGACTACACCTCGCGCAGGGATTATCCATACCAAAAACATTTTTTGAAATGATTACGAGGGCTCTCCCGTCTTCCTGCGGCGTAAAATTGAGATGATAGTGCACCAGTTGGCATCAAGAAAATCGCCTAATGACTTGCACCAATTGCGCAATCTTATTACGATGAAGCATCTTCTGTCTATCTGACAAAATCTTGCGAAGACAAGTGCTCATAAGGCTGACAGCATCACTGGGCTAAGAAATCGATTCGAGTTGCTGGGCTTTGCGCTCGAGTTCGAGCATTTTTTGTGAGATGTGTTTCTGTATGCCCCGATTCTCCAAAACACCAATGACGATGCCGCTGTCTTCGAGAACAGGTAAAAATTCAACTCCGCGGCGCTTCATAAGCTCAATAGCTTCAGTGAGATGAATATCAGGTTTGGTTGTGGCAATTACTTTGTCCATAAGGTCGTGCGCCAAAAGATATGGTGTAAGCTCGGTTGCCGAAAATGAACTCTTTATGCTCTCAATGGTTATCATGCCAGAAAGCGTGCCTTCTTCGGTAACAACAGGATAATCAAGGCTGTCAACATCGCCAATAAGCCCAAGCAATTGTGTAACAGTCATTTGCTCATTTATGCGCGGAAAATCAACTGCCATGGCATCCTCTACTTTGCTTTCGGCAATGAGGTCTTCTTCGGTAACGTCCAAACCCACTTCACCCGCCTTGTGCACAGCCTGACGAACAAAAATTGGCGCTATTAGCTGCAAGAAAAATGTGGTAACGGTGATGATTATTACCACCGCATCGCCAATTACACCCGGAAAATGTTGTCCTACCAACACCGAAAAACCAATCGCCACACCAGCTTGGCTAAAAAGGCATAATGGTAAATACCTTTGAACCGTCTTGGGTGCACGGGCAATTTTTGCGCCAAAATGTGACCCAAAAATCTTGCCTATCGTTCGCGCTAATATGTAAGCGATTATCAGAAACCAAATTGCACCTGTGGCTGTGTAGATGTTGAGTTTTGCACCCACAAGCACGAAGAAAAGCACGAAAATTGGCGGGTCGAATTTTTTTACAAGCCGAAATATTTCGCGGCTCTTGCGCGGCGCATAATTTGTAAGAACAACACCAAAAAGCATAGCCGCCAAAAGCATGTTCGCATCGAGTGCTATAGATAAACCCAAAACCAAAAGTATCATTCCAAGCGAAAATGCGAGAATTTTCTCTTCATCTACAAATTTGTCAAGAATTTTGCTGAGAACAATACCCGAAACTAAACCTATCACAAGAGCTAACAGAATATCGTAGATAGGCTTAATTATTGCTGCAGCAAAAGTGATGCCCGTTATGCCCAAAAGTGATGCGGCAATTGTAGTAGCAAAGGCAAACAAAACCAATGCAAGTGCATCGTCGAGTGCAACAATGCCCAAAACAGTGCGCGTGAGAGGTCCTTTCGTGCGATTTTCCCAAAGCACATCGGTGGTTGTTGCCGGCGCCGATGCAGATGCTATAGCACCCAAAATCATGCCCAAAGACCACCCGATTTTTGCATTGCCAAACAAAAATGTGCCCAAAACACCAACCAAAACCGTAACAACAACAAATGGTGTAATTGCTTCATAAAACAGAATTTTCATCATCTGCGCGCCGTATTTCTCGAGCACATCTTTGCGCAATTCACCACCAATGAGAAAACCAAGTATGCCAAGCGCAAAATAACTGAACGGCTCAAGTGTAGCTATGGTCTTATCATCGACAATGTCAAAGCCTGTTTTGCCAATGAGCACACCGATGAGAATGTATGCTATAACCTGTGGTGCTCGGAAACGTTGAAAAAGCCGACCGCCTAACGTGCCCACAAATAATGCCATACCCAACAAAAAAAGCACGTTGATCTCATCGGGTGAAACCTTTGCGAAAATTTCTCGCATAAAATCTGGAAGCATAAACCATCCATGTTTCTGGTTAACAAAAGTGCATGAAAGTGAAATATAAACCATACGCTACTTTGCGCAAGTTAGCTATGTATGATTTCGCAATCACTACAGAATTTGAATCGCTTGGTAAAATATTTTCAAATGCTGGTAAAAGTATAGAGTTTTGCCCCACTTCTTGCACTATACGCTATGTTTTCGTGCACGTGTTTTGCAGACGACGCTCAATAGATGAGGAGCTGAATAAATTTCTTGAGCTTCTTGCGCAAGTTAGCAGTTGATCGAGTGAAAAGCGGTGCGATGTGCCAATTGGCGCAATCTCTAAACCCATCGGCACTTCACATGTGGTAAAGTTTTCAAAAGCTGACGAAACAAGCGAAAGAATTTGCCAAAACTCTGAGAATGCTTTTATTAATGTAGCATTTTACAGCTCAAAAAAGCACTCTGCGAACAATGAGGTAACTTATGAAAAAATGTCTTCTGCTCACAATTTTCACAATTTTCCTCGGCACAATAGGAGCACAACCTGTCGATCCACTCGAAGTGCCTTTTTCTATAGGCGATGCTTTCGTCAATCCATCAGCAGACGCTTTGGTTGCCAACCCCGCACTTTTACCAATCTACAAACAAACTTTCGGACGCGCGAATCACGAGCGGCTTTTTTGGGGATTTGGCGAAAGTGCTCACAAAAGTTCGATAAGCTTCAATTTTTGCGAAATAAAACGAGGGCTTGCACTCGATTTCAACATGTTCGGCGCGCCCATTGAGTCAAAATGGTCAATTGGGCTTTCTTATGCCATGCTTGCCGGCAGACCACGTTCCATGATACAGGTTATCGAGCGCACAGGCTTCTACTACGGCATCCGTGCCGAACTCATATCACGCGGCTTCGACAAAAATTCCATGCAGCTAGCTCAACCCGATGACCCCGTCTTCGCCAATTCCACATCAAAACTTGCACCAAATTTGGGTGTGGGCATAGCATACAAAAAGAAATTCGGCACCATCTACGCAGGCGCTTACAATTTACTCATGCCGAATTTGGCATTGGGCAACGAAACCGAAAGGCTGGGTATGTTTTTTCAACTTGGTTACATGCGCAAATTTGGCAAGTTCACTTTTGTGGATGTGGCTTGTCAGTATGATGCAAAGTATAAAGATTTTGCCCTCGATTTCACGCCCATGGGTGGAGTGAGTTTCACGCCGAACCCAAATCTCTACCTTGGAGCTTTTGGATCATCGCATTCTGCAGGTGTTTACGGCACATATTCGCTCGAAGCCGAAAAAGGTGTGGCTTTCACCTATCGCATGTCCTATCCGCTTGAAGGTGTGGGTTTTCCCACGCACCAATTCGCCATCGAATATCGCCGACCAAAAGGCGAGCTAATCTTGCCCGACCTCATGTTTCATCCGTGGCCCACTGCTTTCAAAATTGAAGGTAAACCCACAGAAGGCGAAACGCTTTTGGTAACTGTGTCGTTCGAGAACACTGGCGACCTTGCCTCACCAGAAACGCCACTGCACATCACTTTTGGCGACAGCACCATCTCTTCAATGCAATCTGGACTGGCACCTGGCGAAAAAACTTTCGTCTCGGCAAAATTTGTGGCAAAGAAACAGGGCGAATACAAACTCCACGCCGCAGTAAACCGCACAAAACCCGAACGCTCATCCGAAAGTGCTTTCGTCGAAAAAAACATCGACAACAATTTCGCCGATACATCGTTCAATATCTTCGGCAAACCCACACCACAGCTTCTGGCACAAAAAAATGAACTGAGACTTGTGCAAAAATTTTCTATTGCCGAAGATGAACCACTTGTGCCAATTTTATTCTTTGGCGAAAACGATTCCACACTCGACCCGCGTTTCGAACACACCATAGCAGTCATAGCCGAGCGCCTAATACAAAACCCCGAAGTGCGCCTCGAAATTCTTGGTTTCATAGTCGAAGATGAGCCAGAGGAATTGGCACAAGGTAGGGCACGCGCTGTGGCAAATGCTTTTGCAGCCAAAAACCCATCGCTCGCCTCGCGAATTGGCATTTCTACAACGCACGATTTTCGTTCCGCACGTGCAGAACGCGAAAAATTTCAGGGCACAAGGCTCGGCGGCAAGCTCGTGCTACAAGAAAACCGTCGCGCCGAACTCAAATGCGCGCTCATCGAGAAAGCCAACTATTTTGTTGGCAACGATAATTTGCCCGCAGATGAAATTCTTGCCCAGTTCGAAAGAACGCTCGACCGCAACCCCGAAGTTTTTTTGGCAGTGCGCGCAAAAAATATCTCCAAAGCACTCGAATACAAAAATGTGCTCGCAAAAAAATTGCGTGCCGATTTTGCTGAGCGCATTTTCTCTCAACCAGGTTTCGACGGCGGCGGCATAGAGCTTGTTCTTTCGCCATCGGGCTTAGTATCACGACCACCTCAAGTGGTGCAACCCGAAGAAGGATTTTCTGTTGACCCCGATTGGGCATTGGCAGAAATCACACTCGAACCACATTCCGAGCTGCCTGTGAAGAAATCGCGCATCACAATAACTAAGGGCGCCGAAACCATCACAACTTTCGAGAATAAAAACCGCATCACATGGAACTTTCGCGATAAAAACGGTGAGCTTGCCATGCCGGGCGAGAAATTCTTAGTTTCGGCAGAGCTTTGGGACACACTCGACCAATATTCAAAAACTGAACCAATAGAACTACGTGCAGTGGTGCAAAACATCAATGAAGTTCGTCAGCGCCTAATTTTATTACAATTCGCATTTGCGGGCGACCGTTCCGAATCGGAGTTCATTCAGGCGCGCATGGAATATGTGGCAAAAAAAGTTATTGAGCGCCTCAACGCAGGCGATGTGAACGTTGTAGTATCTGGGCATACCGACACAATCGGCACTTTTGAAGGCAACCAAAAGCTTTCCGAGCGCCGCGCCGCAGAGCAACTCGACATTTTACGCGATTACATTTTGGCACTCATGAGCTTTTCATCAAAATCTCAGCTCGAATCGTTCGTGTCATCAAAAAACTCGACGCTCACATCAGAAGGCAAAGGCATGACAGAACCGTTCAAAATTGTTCGCCTAAACAATTCCATCGAAACCGAACAAATCGTTGGGCTAAATTCCTATCCCGAAGGACGCATAAAAAACCGTCGCGTCGAAATACTCTTCGTTCCAAACGATGGAAAGTCCACAGCGCGAAAACTCTAATTTCTGCAGTCCATTTACTCGACACTGAGTAAATCATTCGTGCAAAATTGCCCACAACACTGCCCCACTCAAAAAGTTCTACCTATTTCCTCAGATGTTCCCTGCTTGCAATGATATTGACAGGTTTATTTGCAATTATTGTGAATTCGATAATCAAGAACTTAAATAAAAGCGCTGTTTCATATCATTGACGCAACGCACCCGCTCTCCAACAGCTCCCGCAAACACTTTCACGCCTTTCAGCGGCTACGCAAACACTTTCGCGCTTTCAACGGCTACGCTGCCTGCTCTTGTAATAATTTGGCACCTAGCAAAAAAGCCCATGAGAACACTCATGGGCTTTCAAATGAGTAGCAAAACCTTCTTATGGCACGAAAAGTGTGAAGTGGAAAATGTTTTGCACCTTAGCACCAGTATTATCAAAAATGCAGATGATAAAGTGATCTCCAACATCACTTACTGTAGCATACCGTGGATTTGAACCTACAGGTGTAACGTTCATGCTGTAGTTTTGGTAAAGTGGAGAGGAAAAACCATTTATGTGCAATTCATACCAGTTTTGCGCCGCATTCCATGTACAAGATGTGACATTGCTTGTGCAACGATAAAGCGCACCAGAGGTTGCAACTGTGCCAAACGCCGCAGGCAATGCATCACTCGTATATTTTGAAACCGGCACCACTTTGTCGCTAACTTGAACTTCACCTGTTACAGCAACTTTACCTTCAAAATAGCCCGCCCAGTTTGTGGTAGCGCCAGAGGCAGTTGAGTAAATACCGTAATGCGTACTGCCACCAGTTCCCGTGCATGCAGAATATATAGCATAATCTATGCCATTAGCATGGGAGTTGTAGGCATAAACAGCAACACCCGTAGTACCATTATCAGGTTTTAAACCTAATACACCCACGTTAACAGGCGAGGTTGGTAAATCTGCAGGCATGTAAACACCAAGTTGACCTTCGGCGAATACTCCCCAATCATTTTCATCAGTTCCGCGAATCGCACATGCAGTGGAAATATAATTTTGCACATCGAGGCGATTGTTGCTACCGCTTGCAACTTCACCTATGAAAACATTGCCTGCATTCGTGTTGCGTATGTTGAGGCTTGGAGAATCGTATTGCCACAATCCTATCAAACCTTCGGTTATTTGGTGCATCGTGACAAATTCATAAGCTGCTGTAGCATCGTTGCCCATAACTGTTCCCAAAAAGTGCCCGTTACCGGCAACATCGAGCAGATAGGCAGGAGCATCAGTGCCAATACCAACATTCCCAGCAGATTTAGCTACGATGGCATGGTTTGCAATGTAAACATCGCCACCAAAATCGTTGATGAAAAGGGTACTTGGGTCTGCACCATCCCTCGCATGAATTTCGTTGTTGTCTAAGCTAAGGTGACTGGCGCTCGAAACACCAATGTTCACAATTCCATCGCTAGTATAATCTATTGATCTTGTCCCGTAAACATCGAGAATCGTTGCAGGGTGGTTAGTGCCAATGCCAACGTTCCCTTCGCCCGTTGCGGTAAGAATTGATATATCGCTGCCACCACCATTGTAAGTTAAAGAAAAACGTGCATCGAAATCGAGTGCGGCAGGTGTGCCATATAGTGCAAATTGGTTTGAACTGCCATTTCGGAAAGATATGCTAGCCGCTCCATCGATATATTCATCTTCGAGAAAAAGCTCATGGAAACCGGCGGTATAAATATGCGCCGCAGCAATTGGAGTTGATGTGCCAATACCGAAAGTGCCGTTCAGATTGTCGAAAAATAAAGCTGATGCACCGTCGAAAGCGCCAGCATTGTTGTATTGAATTTGTCCGTCAGCACCGCCGGGAGTAGATGAGCCACCGCCAGATCCTTCAGCGTCGATGCCATCGGCAAAACCTGTAGGCACGCCTACGAGATTATCCCAGTGAACGCGGTTTGAACCGATATTTGGCGCTGTGCCGTCAGAAATAGAAAGATCGTCCTGCGTGTAATATCTCGAGTCGTGATCGTGGTCGGAGCGAGCAGCTGTTGTAGCTACACCTGTGCCGTCGAATTCCAAATTGAGTGTAACATCACCAGAAGTGCCGCCACCCGAAAGACCAATACCCGCATTGACCGAAGATATGTCGCCCGAACCCGAACCACTACCGGTCTCATCAGATGCAGGCGCCCAGTTGGAACCATCCCATTTGAGAACTTGACCTGTTGTTGCACCTTGGCGAGCGATTTTCAAAACATCGGAAGATGTGCCATCGCCTTCGATTGTGGCATCGTGTTCAACAACTTGAATACCCCAATCGTCACCAACGCCACTGCCGACAGCGGCAATGGATTCACGAACAGCAGGAGCGAGATTGAGCCATTCGACGCCGCCTGTCGCAAGAACCAATGTTACATCACCAGAAGTGCCGCCACCTGTAAGCCCAGATCCTGCATAAACTGCCGATATGTCGCCCGAACCCGAACCACTGCCAATCTCATCAGATGCGACTGCCCAGGCAGTGCCGTTCCATTTGAGAACTTGACCTGCAACAGCACCCATATCTGCTAGCTTCACCGCAGTTATGCCGCCATCGGCAAGGTTGAGTGGACTGCCCATTGTGCCATTGCCGAAAAACTCGGGCGAATGCGCAACCGCTGACAAACCACTGCCACCAGCACGAATGCTTTCCTGCACTGCAGAGGAAAGATGTGTCCAGGCTATGCCTCCATCGGCAACCATTAACGTCACATCGCCTGCAGTGCCGCCACCAGAAAGTCCACTTGCGGCAAAAACAGCGGAGATGTCGCCCGAACCCGAACCACTGCCAATCTCATCAGATGCGGCTGCCCAGGCAACTCCGTTCCATTTGAGAATTTGACCTGTAACTGCGCCCATGCTTGCAAGTTTTGGTGCGGTTATGCCGCCATCGGCAACAGATATTGTGGTGCCAGAAATGGAAATTCCTGCACCTGCTGTATATGTGGTTCCACCCGAAGATGCATCGTCAACACCATCAGCAAAACCTGCTGGCATATCGTCTATGTCGTCCCAGCTTATGGAGTTTGCTTTTTGTGCCACAAAGGCATACGGGCTTGTTCCAAGCGCATAACGCGGGGTAAGCTCTACGCCACCTTCGTAGGATATGCCAAGATAGAGGTTATCGGAAAAATCTTCGACGTCGAGCGGGGTTTCGGTGCCAAGCATGGCATTGAAAAGCCCTGTGCGTGTTATAATTGTTTGAGTTTCGGACCAAACATGTGTGCCGCCGGTTTCAACTGTGTAAAGCCGAAACCGAACACTATGTGCACCATCAGAAACTGGGTCGCCTGCAGGTGTGGTTAACCTGCCCTGAAATGAGATTTGATCTGGCACTTGTGCAAAAAGGACAACTGTCAGAAACACAAAAAACAAAGCCTTTTTCATAACATCCTCACTACTTTACGAAGTTGATTTTACCAGTTCGCACATCACTGTCGGCAGAAATTTTATAGAGATAGGTTCCCGAAGTAGCATTTTTCGAAAAATCGAGTTTGATTGAGTATGAGCCTGCGTTTTTAGCCTCTTCGGTTTCGAAAACAGTTTTGCCCAAAATGTCGGCAACCACAAGTTTCACATTTGCACTTTGCGGAAGTGTAAAGGTGATTTGCGTTGTAGAATTGAACGGATTTGGGAAAAAATTGCCGACAGTAAAAGCCTGTGGCGGTTTTACAACGTTTTCGTCGATTTGTGTCTCGGTAATAGAGGCGTTTATAAAACCGACAGTAAGAATTGTATCATCGCTGCTGCCCGAAAAACCTGCGACAGTTTGTCCAATTGAGCATCGCAAAATCATAGTGCCGTCAGTGCTTCGCCCGCCGCCGTTATCGGCAACTGCATTTGGCAGCGCAACAGTTTGGCAAAAGGCGATTGCGGGCAAAAACATGCACATCAGCCATTTGACAATCACATCGACCTCCTGTGAAATTTCTACAAATATAGTCAATATAAATTCACAGTCAATATGATTTAGCCAACGTGCTTTGGAAGGCGCCCATGCACTTGTCTAATCGCCAATTAGACTCGCAGAATGGCAAAATACAAAAAAAAGCTGACCACAAGATTTGTGACACGCAACATTTTGCTTGAAATACAGTAGTTTTGAATTATATTGTAATTTAACCGAAAAAACGGTGGGCTATGCACGATAAGTTCAAAAATTGTTTTTTTGCCGCCACATTCATTTTGACTTTATTAGCTGGCACACAGAACCTTTTTTCGGCACCACGCGAAAGCATATTTGCGCTTCACACGTTTGAGCAAAGCTATTTTTCTGGTGGCGGCAGTTTTGCGAAAGCGTTCACAAGCGAATATGTTTATGCGTTCGATGTTTTGGGAAGTAAACGCATATTTTCGAAGTTTGGTGCGGGTGCATCTGCAAATTTTTCGGTCGATAGATTTTTCTCGCGGCATTACGCAAGTGCGTGGGCGTACTATATAATAGCACGACGAGTTTCCATTTGCGCCTCGGCAGATGTAACAGGCGTTTACTTTGGTGGTGCGCGCAATTTATCAAACGTCGAAGACCCGTTACTCCAAAGTTCAAATTCGCGCGAACACCTTTCAAATAGCGCCGCCATAGCAATTGACGCGTCGCGGGGATGGAAATTTGCCGCCGAAATTCGA
>CAYUDB010000051.1:0-13938 GCA_964443405.1 uncultured bacterium
AACAGCCGGGTGCCGTTTTTCTTGCTGCCGGCAAAGGCGCATGCCCTCTCGGTGGTACCTCATGCAAGGTGTTAAAACCTTTCGGTGTTGTTACCGATGCCAAGTACGGAACGAAATTTAATAATCCGGGTGTGGATTTTGTTGCCTCAGCCGGTCAAAAGGTGCAATGTGTTGCCGAAGGAACAGTTATTGACGTTGTGTGGCTGGCGGGTTATCAGAATGTCGCGATAGTGAACCATGGCGGGAGTTATTTTACTGTTTATGGCAACCTCGATGCTACCTTTGTTGAACGTGGGCAAAAGGTGAAGGCAGGGCAGATTTTGGGCGAAGTTTCGGCAGAAAGCTGGCTTGATGACAAACCTAAATTGCATTTCGAAATTCGGCGTGGCAAAAATAAGGAAAACCCAGTTCAATGGCTCCGCAAATGACCTTCGCAAATTATTTGCGTGAAGTGCGAAAAATTCCTTGACAAAAGTCGTGCCCTTCTCTTTATTCGTTTCGCTTTCGACGACCCCATCGTCCAGCCTGGATAGGACACAGGCCTTTCAAGCCTGCGACACGGGTTCAAATCCCGTTGGGGTCGTTTTCTTTTTGCCAAAAACTGCGCAAAGCTTCAAAATTGCTTAAAACCTAAATTCTCGCTGTCTGCATTTTCCTGTTGTGAAAAGCCGCAATTTTTCTACATTTCACTTTAATAAGGTTAAAAACTATTAAGGAAAATGGAGGATACAATGCGTGTTTTTCGCGTTTTCACTTTGCTTATCTTGTCATGTGAAATACTATTTGCCTCACCTGGTCTTGACTCGCTAATAATACCTGCCGAAATTCTTGTAGCGCGAGACTCGATGACTTCAAATTGGGGATGCTGCATTCACGAAGATCATCCTGCTTGTCTTATTGCCAACCCTTTATCTGTCGATGGCACATCAGATCCTTCTTCGTGGTTTGTGGCTATACGCCGCAGTTGCACAATTTTACCTGTTGGAAATTTTCAGCGGCATGTGGTTGTATTGCAGTTCAATACAAGCGTAATTCCCGATGAAGCTCTCATCGAGCAGATATATTTCGGATTTCAAGTATCGTCATTGCACACGAGTTTTGGTGGCAGTTTCAACGTGCAGGGCTACGATATGCTCAATGTAACTGGTGGTCCTGCTATGGCTGCACAGTACGATACACTTTACAAAGATGCCACATCTGGCGATTTATATTTCAGTGGCGTAAGCTTTAACGGCACAGGAAATTACGAGATTACACTTACCGAAGCTGCAGAAGTTGATCTTCAAACCTTACTTTCCTCGAACTGGTTTGCACTTTCAATGATGCCTTATGACGTTATTGGAACGTACGATACTGCTATCGCGCAATTACAAGGACCTGAAGACAGATTTTACATTAAAGTGTTTTACAACAATGGCATAGATGCTACCGTTCGCACATCTTTTTCGCCAGGTGGAACTGTTATAGTCGATGATACTTCGCGCACATCGCCATATGCGGCACTTTGGGGCACAGACGACCCGCATACTATCTCTGTCGATTCCATTCAAAATGTAGGCACAGGAGTGCGCTGGGAATTTCGCAATTGGAGTGATGGAGGTGCACGCACACACGAAGTCATTGCACCAGATGCCGATATCGAATATGTGGCAAACTTCGACCAGTTCTATCGATTGCTGGTACTATCGCCATACGGCGAACCGACAGGTGCTACATGGCATACGCCCGGTACCTCAATAAACATTGATATTTCACCACTTACAGCATACAACGAAGCTCATACTATTCGCCATATTTTCCGTGGCTGGAGTGGTTCTGGGTCTGGGTCTTATACCGGACCAAACCATGCTGCAACTATTTTCATGAATGCGCCAATAACCCAAACAGCTCTTTGGGATACAAGCTATTTTCTCAGTTTAGAATACGCAGGTATGCCGGCACCAGGTCCCACGACTTTTATCGGTGAAGGCTGGTATAATCCCACTTCATGGGTGGATATTTTTGCTAATGATTCGGTGCTTATTGAGGGGATTTGGTACAAGTTTGTCAATTGGTCGGGCGGCATTTTCCTGCACGATTCCACCGAAAACACAAACCGCGTGCGCCTCGATTATCCGATTACGATAACAGCGCATTATCAACCAGATCCAGAAATCCATGTTTTTCCCACGAACGGTATCGTGGCAAATCCAGGTGACACAGTTCGCATTTACGCACATCTTTCGGCAGTAGTGCCGTTTGATATCGACTCTTTTCAGTTTGACATGCGCGTGGACACCACTCGCATGACTTTCATTCGCATGGAAAACGTGTATTTCCCGTGGTCGGATACGAGTTATTGGAGATATGCCGACACACTTCGCACAAAGGTTACACAACCTGCACCTACGACAATCAATCCGCCCGAATCGCTTTTTTGCTATGTCTTTAGAATTCCCGAAACTGCACCTTTTGGCGATGTGATCATGTCGATGTCGCGTTTTCGCTTTGATTTCAACGATGGCACAACTCATGCAGGCACACTTTTTGTTCGCCCCGAAACCGTTGCGGTTAACGTGCAAAACAGTTTTGCAGGTGGCACTGTTACGGTAGATGGTACGCCACAAGTATCACCATTTTTGCAAAGGTGGGTGGGTGGCACATCGCATAGCATTGTTGCGCTAGAGTTCTTTGAGCCATTCGCGGGTTTGCGCCTTGTGTTTGACGCTTGGGCAGATGGTATTACCTCGCGCACGCGCACTGTCGTACCAATTTCCGACACAACCTTTACAGCCAATTTCGATTCGCTTTATTATCTCGATGTGGTTTCACCTTACGGGACAGTTTCGGGCGAAGGGTATTATGCTATTTACACTTCGGCAAACTTTTCCGTAACTCCCGAAACACTAATCGAAACCAGCGGACTTACACGAAGAATTTTCGAATCGTGGAGCGGAGAATATTCAGGCATCGATAACCCAGCTACGATATGGTTGAACGAACCCGCAACAGAAACTGCTATTTGGCACACAGAACATTTGCTCTCAACTACATATTCTGGCTGCGGTGCTGCAACACCTACAGTAACTGGCGCTGGTTGGGTAATTGAAGATGCTTGGCAGAACATAACAACGCCTGCCACAGTGATCGATGGTGGAACCACTTATTATTTTGTGCAGTGGACTGGTGGTCATGTAGAGAATCGTTTTGCTGCATCAACTCGCACTCGTGTAATCGCACCAGCAACTGTAACAGCAGTTTACTCAAACACACCGTTCTTTGTGAAAATTACGCCACCTGAAACATTTTTTGCACCCACTTCGCTTTTTGAGTATCCAATAATGCTTACAACATCTGTGGTAAGCATAAATGTTGACATGTGTTACATCGAGGTTCATTTCCCTGCATCACTTTCTGTCGAAAGCATAATTAATGGTGAAGTTGCGTTCGATTCAATTCGCGCTGCATTTGCCGAAGGTGTTGCCATGGTGCGCATGTTCGGTGAAGTTGAATTAACTCATGGCGATACACTTTTCAAATTGAACTTCTCTCCCAGTGCACCATATACTTCACCGCTTATAGTGCGTACTGCAAACCCAGCTTTCGATTTCGCAGGTGCAGATATAGATACCGGAAATGTGTTTTTACGAAAACCAGTGCGCCTCGCTATAAACACATCTCGACCGGGCGCAGCTGCAACGGTTAATGGCACATTGCGACCACTACCTACTTCAATTGATGTTTTTGCATGGGATACTATTAATGTTTCAACTCCAATATCGCAGGAAATTGCCGACGGAGCACGCCTTGTATTCGCTTCTTGGTCGGATGCTGCACCGCGTGAGCGAACGATTATCTTAAGAAATGATAGCACAATTACTGCGAATTACGACCGCGAATTTTTTGTGCAAATCTCATCCGTTTACGGAACAGCATCTTTGAGCGGATGGTTTGCCTATGGCTCGATGGTGCCGGTTTCGGTTGCGCCCGAGTCGGTTTTCGCTACCGATAGATACCATCGTTTTGTGCGTTGGGATGGGAGCGGAACTATTTCTTATTCTGGCACATCGAACCCCACTGTTTGCTACGCCAACAGCCCCATTACAGAAATTGCGATTTGGAACGATTTCTATAATTTACAACTTTCCTATTCCGGTGCTGGTGCTGCATCGCCAGTTTTGACCGGTGCGGGATTTTTTGCTTCGGGCACCCATGTTCCGGTAACTGCTCCCGTTACTGTAGTTGACGGTGGAACAACATATCATTTCCTTTACTGGATTGGCGATGTTGAAAATTCGCTTTTGCCTTCCACAAACGCGATTATGTCTGCGCCACAAACAGTTACTGCGGTGTATGGCAATGAACCTGTTGCCTTCGTTATCAAAACTCCAGATACCGTTTATGCAGATTTGGCGAGCTATGTTCGTGTGCCACTTGTGTTAAATGGCGCACTTACGTGCGATGGTGCACAATTGCGTGTGCATTACGATTTAGATTTTCTGGGCATGGTGGACATTTTTTCGCAATTTCCCGACGGCGCGGTGATAGATTTTCCGCACCTCGGTTATGCAGATATATCACTTTCGGCTACAACACCTATCGACTTTGCTTACGGCGATACTTTGTTCAATTTGCTTTTTGTTACAAAAGATAGAACCGGTACAAGCGATGTTCATTTCACAGACCTTTCGGGTGATTTGTCCGGTGGCATGGTGGAGAGTTTTGTTCTCAAAACAGGTGCAACAGTGCATATTCAATTGCAAACATGCGCCGTGTGCACGCTCATTGTTGATGGTGCAGAATATGTGGGTGCTTACGAAACCAATGTTAATGCCGGCAAACCAATTAATGTCCAGGCAAAGCAATTGGTTTTTTCGGGCACAAATTCTCGTAAAAGCTTCTCACACTGGGCTTCGGGTGCGAGCAGAGTTTTTACGCTAACGCCAACAGAAGATTTTAGCGATATTGCACATTACACAACGCAATTCACCTTTGAACTGCACGATGACTTTCTCGTAAATAGTCTCGAATGGGCAGATTCGGGATCGGCAAAAGTATTTTCGACATTTGCCGAGGATATAGCAAAAGACAGTGCGCTGTATCGCTTTACAAGCTGGCACGGTGTAGGTGATGGTTCATATTCTGGTACGAGTAACCCTGCTACTTGCATACTTCACAGTCCAATTATCCAAACTGCTGTGCGCGAAACGCTTTTTGCACTTCACATTTCTGCCGATGCCACTGATGCTGAAGTTCTAGGTACAAACTTCTATCGTTCTGGTACTTGGGCGTCAATTTATGCTTCGCTGCAGGCAAACGGGAAAAAGTTTTCGCATTTTGCGGGTGGCACTTTTGTCGATGCGACTAACAATGCGACATCTGTGCATATGGTTTCACCTTTAGACGTTACTGCACATTATGTTTCGGGTTTTGTGGCACTAGGTTGCACAGCGATACCGCTTACATCGCGCATGTGCTTACCACTTATATATCATGGTGCTTCATTTGAGGCAGATGCCGCGACATTGCGCCTTGTTTTTGACGATAGCAAATTGCGATTTGATGGTGTGGGTTCATGTGCTGCTTTTGTTGCCACTTTCGATTCGGCACATGCGGGCGGGCTTTTTACACTGAACATGAATTTCAGTTCGACATTGCCCACTTCTGTTGACGATGGCGACACAATCGCTTGCGTTTGTCTCATTGCGACAAATTCTGGCACAACGCGTATTTACACTGAAAATCTTGCAGGCGATTTCTTGGGCATACAAGGTGGCATTGCTGAGATAAAATCGGGCACAACTGCCGAACTTACAATTAATGGACCTGCAGGTGCAGAATTCACTCTTGACGGGTCAACACAAAGTTTTGCTTACAGCTCTTCACATGTGCAGAACTCTCGGCACATAATTATAACTCCCGAAGAAATTTCCTATGCCCATGGCACTGCACACTTTTCCCGTTGGAACGATGGACTTCTCACTCACGAGCGCGAGATTACAGTGATTTCCGACACAATAATCTCTGCACAATACGACACACTTTTCGAAATCGATGTTACCAGTGCACACGGCACTGTTTTGGGTGCAGGGTATTACCCGCGCAATTGGGATGCCTATGTTCAATGCGTCAACGACACAGTTTGGTCGGCTGGCACTCGTGCTTCTTTTGAAGGCTGGAGTGGTTCGATAAGTTCAATCGATAACCCATTGCGTTTTGATGTTGTGGGTGATGAAGAATTTACAGCTGTTTGGAATGTTCAACATCGGCTTTCGATTCAAAGCGAATTTGGCAATGCCACAGGTGCCGGCTGGAAGGATGCTTGGACTATAGCTTTCGCGTCAATTTCGCCTGATTCGCTAATAATCTCTGCAAATAGCAGGGCACGTTTTACAAATTGGAGTGGCGATACAACAACGACAACAAACCCTGTTGGCTTGCTTATGGTTCGTACGCGTCCGCTTGTTGCAAATTGGACACTACGTCATCGTGTTGTGGCAACGAGCGAATTTGGCACAGTAACTGGTGGTGGATGGTTCAACGAGGGGAGCGCGTGTAATATTTCCGTTGCACCCACAAGCATCGATGTTACCGCCGATTCCAAAAAACGCTTTGTAGCTTGGCATGGTAGAAGCACTTTAATTTCCACAGCTGCCACAAGTTTTGCAGTTACAAAACCCGAATCGCTTTGGGCACGCTGGATATCACAATATTACCTCACAGTTTCAAACGGTGGACATGGCACAGTTAGTGCTTCTGGTTGGCACGATGAAGGTGCAACCGTGAACATATCTGTTACTCCCGAAATAGTCACCGAAACCGATGGTGCCACATGGAAATTTACAGGCTGGACCGGAACCGGAACTGGGTCTTACACTGGCGCGAGAAATCCTGCCACTGTGCATGTTCATGCAGCCATAGCCCAAACTGCAAACTGGATTCGTCAATATGAACTTACACTCGCAACATCAGGTTGTGGCAGTGCTGCACCAACAATTTCTGGCGCAGGTTTCTACAACATGGGTGCAAGCGCAGAAATTTTTGCACAAAACGTAGTCTATGATGGCGAAATTCGTTACCATTTCCACCATTGGACAGGTGGTACTTTTGCCGACAGCATGAAAAATTCTACAACTGTGACCGTTGATGACGCACGAACTGTAACCGCAGTTTACATAGCTTTTGAGATTTCGCCTGTGGGAGAAATCTCTGCGCCGATTGGCACCGAAATTACAATACCCATAGTACTTTTCCGCGACATGCTCCATCAGCTTTCCAACGGGCAATTTTTCATCTACTACACTTCTTCGGTGCTCAGTTTTGTACGTGTGCAAGAATCAGCCACTGGCGTGGACTGGAGTTCGCTTTCGATAATCCCATCGGGCGATAGCGTAAGAGTTTTCTCAAGTGTTTTCCCGTATTGGGCTTTACCGCCCGAAACGCTCTACGAAGCTGTATTTACCGTCATAGCACCGGGCGTTGGCAAAGTTTGGCTCGACCGTTTTGGTTACGCTTACAGTGGCGCCTATACTTTCCCCGCAGAGGTTTATGCCGGAAACCCTGTGCCTATCACTGTCACAACAGACATGACTGGCGCCTCATACATTAAACTCGATGGCGTGGTACACAATGCGCCATACACAACAGATCTTGCACCCGGCTCGCGCCATACAATCGAGGCTTATGCCGAAATTCCAGGCGACGACGATAACTCATATGTTTTCGCGTCATGGTCGGATGGGGGAGCGCGTGCCCACGAAATTACTGTTTCTACTGCCGCTACTTTTACCGCAAACTATTCGCCACGCTTTGCATTGTCAGTTACGAGTGCGGTGGGAATACCTTGGGGTTCGGGATATTTTGCTACCGGTGATGTTGCCAACTTCGGAGTTGACCGAAATATGTTTGAGGAAAACCGTGTACGCTTCATCTTCGACGGCTGGAACGGTTCGCCCGCTCCCGCCTACACTGGTTCCGCGAATCCCGCATCTTTCGCCATCACGCACAAGCTTAACCAAGTTGCACGTTGGCGCGAACTCTACTACATCGACGCAACCACCGCTTTCGGTTGCGCCACCGGCTCAGGTTGGTATGCTACTGGCTCGTCTGTAACTGTTGCATGCGTGCCCGAAACCATTGAGATCACTCCTCAGACCGAGCGCAAAGTTTTCGTTGGGTGGAGTGGCACAGCACCAACCACCGCAAACCCATACACCTTTACCGCCGCCCGACCGCTCGATTTTGTCGCCACGTGGAAAGACGAGAACCGTGTTATTGTGCAGAGCAAATACGGCACAATCTCCGGCTCTGGTTGGTATATCGATGGCAGCACCGCTCATATCTCTGTTACACCCTCAGAAATCGATTCCTTCGGTGTTGTGCGTTTCGTCTTCGAGAAGTTTGATGGTGACATCGATACTAATGCCTCAGCTTTCGACATGCCCATTTCTGCTCCCGCGCGCATAAACGCACGTTGGCGCAAACTCGTTTTCATCGACGTAGCAAATGATTTTGGCATCATTACTGGCGAGAATTTCTACGCACAAGGCGATTCCGTTCATGTAACTTGCACCAGTGATACCCTTGCGCTCATCGAGCTTGGTTTGGCTTTCCGGTGCTTTGTCATCAATGGAGATACCTTTGCACAGCAGCAACTTTCCTTTGTCGCTTATCAGCCCGAAACCATATTTGCGCTGTTCGATACCCTCGCAACTCTTGAAGTCGTCTCCGATTGGGGAACCACATTCGGCACCGGACTTTATCCCATCGGCGCTACTGCATCTTTCGGCGTTGTGCCAAATACTGTCAATGTTGACGATGGCGTGCGCATGATATTCTCACAATGGTCTGGCTTCGGTGCTTCTGCCTACTCTGGTGCCGCCAATGCCGCCAGTTTCTCCATACTCGGCAGAGCAGTCGAGCAAGCAAACTGGACCAAACAGCTTCTGTTCTCCGTTACATCCGAGCACGGGCACGCAGTTGGTGCAGGATGGCACGACGAAAATTCTCTCGTCAGCGTTGGTATCGCGCCGAAATCCATCATCGAAGGGAACACCCAATACGTTTTTTCGCACTGGAACGACGACCTTACTGCCAATTCCGACTTTTTCGCTTCTGCCGACTCTGCACACACTTATGTCGCCAAATGGGACACTCTGTTCTTCCTCGACCTCGCTTGCGATGGCGTTGAATTTTCGCCCGATTCCACAAACGGCGAAGGTTTTTACCATGTTGGTGAAGTGGCGAACGTTGTTTTTCCGCACAACATATATTTAGCCGATGCACGTTACACTTTCGTTCGTTGTGAAGGTAGCGTCGCGTCGCAGGAACCTACTTTCACTTTTGTCATGACGCACGGCGGCGCAAGCATCTCCGCCGTTTACTCACGTTTCGAGGTCTCCGCTCAAGACACCATAATCGTTACGGGAACACTCGCTGCTATTCCCGTCATACTCCACGCCGAAGCCGCAACACCCATCGACTCCGCCGCTTTTATCGTCCGCATACCAGATTTCACCTATACTGGCTACGTTTTTAGCTCGGGCGTAGCGTGGACAACCTTTAGCATCGCCGATGTTGGAACGCACATGCGCGTTTTCGGTAAATTCGCCGCCACACAGAGTGTTGCCGCTCACGACACACTATTTTACATTGTGGGAAATGTGATTGCCGCCGATGGGCACACCACAGCCGAATGCGATTCATTCCGTTTCGACCTCGCGTTAGCGACGAACACTGAAGGACACATCTTTTGCGATGCGCTTTCTACAGGGACATTTGCATTGGTCATCTCTGCCGATTCGCCCGAGATTTCCACCGTTGCCATTGACGGCATCAACAATGCGCTGCCATATTCCGCCGATTTCGCATTTGGGAGCGTTCACGAGATTTCGGTGCCCGACACCTACTATTCCGCTGTCTCTGGCGAGCGTTTTATCTTCTCCGAATGGTCGGACGGGTGCGCCGACGCCACACGCAGCTTGCTTATCGCCGCAGATACTGTGCTAGTTGCGCATTACAACCGCGAGGCTGCTTTTGGCATCTTCGACGCACACGCTTGCGCTTTGCCCGAAAGCGTTAACGGAACCTATTGGCAGCCATTGAATTCCGCTATTGAGGCGCGTATTTCGACCGTCGATTCGCTTGAGCACACATTTGCTGCGTCATACTTGGGCGCAGGTGCCCTTGACGATGGCATCGGCGCGCTGTGTTTGGGCATACTTGCACGCACCGCTGCTATTTCTTGGCAATGGTCGCCACTTGCACAGCTGACAATCGCTGCCGAGTTTGGGATTTTTGCGCCTGCGGAGACGATTTTCGTCGTCCCCGGTTCGCACCTTGACATTGCCGCGGGAGACTTTGCCCTTACAGCGCCGAACACACGCTTACGCCATTCGAACTGGCACGCAACTGGAGCGATTTCACCTATTTCTGGGCTCGGTTCTGTTGCATCTGTGGACATTTTGGGCGACGCAACTCTGACTTTCGACAATATTGCACAATATCGCCTCGTCCTTGCAGCTATGGGCAACGGTGCGGCACCTGCTCACCTAATTGGAGCAGGCTGGTACGATGCTGCGGCATTGGCTTCTTGCAGTGCCGATACAGAGTTATCCGATGCGGCACACGAGAACCACTACTTCTTCGATTACTGGCACGGCGCCGTTGGCGGCACGCCCGTTGCGGATGTGCCCACACCCGAATTCGAACTTGCGATTACAGCGCCCGCGCTGTTTTTCGCCGATTACTCGCGTGGTGTGCACATTGCAGTGCAAAAATTCCCTGAACATGCTTCAGGGTTCATTGAAGCTGATGGTATTCGGCACGTTGCGACGTCGGAGCTTGGTATTTGGCGGCGGCGTTTTGCTGAGACCGCGCTAGCTGTTTCCGTTGCCGACACAATTTCCGCATACGCGGCATATTTGTTCTCCAACTGGGCATCGGGCTTATCCGATGCAGCGTTTAGCTTTGTGGCACAGCGAGATACACTTGTTGTTGCCGAGTATGACACTGCCTTCCGTGTGGCAATTTCGCGCTTCCCTGCATCAACTTCGGGTACACTCACACTCGACGGTGTTGTTTACGCTGGTCTGCCGTCCGTCTATCTTTCGAACTACTACAAACTTGGTTCGACGCATACCATTGCAGTTTCGAACTTTGACATTGTCGATGCAGACCACCGATTTGCTTTTACGGCTTACTCTACTGGTACACTGACGACGTCCACCGCTTTCACTGTTACCGGTGCAGATAGCATAAACGCGGGCTACACGCTTCAAAATTCTGTTCGTGTGACGAAAAACCCCGCAGAAACGCATGGCAGTATCACTATCGCGGGCACGGTTTTTCCCAACGTGTCGTCAGCGATGGGCTGGGCTTTTGCCGACTCCACAATTTCGATTTCGGTTTCCACTGCCGACCTTGCGCCTTTGTGCAGCCTGTATTCGTTTGCGTCGTGGTCGGATGGCACTTTGACGGCGACACGTGAGATTGTGGCGGCACTGCCTCAAGATTTGACGGCGAACTACACAGCCGACACTGTGAAGATTGATATTGAATTGACGCGCGACTACTGGGATATGCGGGCGCACGTGCTTGATGCGGGCGCAACTCGCACAATGGCGGGCGCGGATTCAATAAAAATTTCCTCGTTCTCGACCTTGCCATTGCAGCTTGGACTTCAATTGCTTCCGCACGTTACTTTTGCCGCCGCGCGCGAGCCAAATGTTGACGCTTTTGTGCTTCGCGGAGTGTTCAATGACGGGGGTGTTCCCGCGCGCTTTTCTGTTTACAAGGATTGGGTCGGTTACAACGTCGTGTGGGCAACCTCCGAAATTTACGGTCCGGGCGGCTTCAACGTTGCACCATCCACGACTGAGAAGCTGTGGTTACAGTTTGTTGCACCGACGTCCATGTCTGTCGAGGGATCATACACGTTTAACTTGCTTCTCTGGTCCCGTGTAAAACTTCCGTAAGGTTGCATTTCCGTAAACAACCTGTGCAAACGCCTCCGCTTGGGGGCGTTTTTTTTCATCTCTATTCGATTACCTTTTTATTGTTGCGAGTGTATTTTTCTATTCTCCAATGTTTTAACACTCATTTTCTTGGTTTGTTACTTTGCACAAAATTTCAGCATTCGCATGGAAATGATAACAATTAGCGTGGCTATGTGAATTTAATGCAAACAGCGAAAAGGTCAGGTGCATCTTCAACAACGATTTGAGTATTAATTGCCAGAACATTTCTTTAGATAAGTTCCATCAGCAATTAGTATCAACCCGATCACAGATTTCGCTTGGTGCGGCATTACTTCGGTCAGAAATTCGATGATGTAACTAAATCCTCGATATTTTGGCAGAGCATCTTGCAGCCAGCCCGCACTCATCACTCCAGTTGCGCGCCGAAAAATTAAGCATATATTCGAAAAAAGAAAAATCTATGAGGAAACGCAAAACAATGAAGCATCTGAAATTAACAATCAACGGTATTGTGCAAGGTGTTGGATTTCGATGGTATGCCAAAACTGAGGCTCGTCGGTTCGGTATTGTTGGATATGCTAGTAATCTGCCGAACGGTACAGTTGAAATCCTTGCCTGTGGAAGAGAAGACAATGTTTGTCAATATCTTAACGCGATTCGGATTGGCACAAACGGTAGTCATATAACCTCTATTGAGCAAGAGGAAATTCAACTGCCGATTTGTCCAAGTGACTTCCAAATACGTTGATTTTGAGAGGATTGACGGTAAAAAATAATCGTAAATATACAATTGGAAACAAGTATGAATGGGATCAAAGCAAAATTCGACGGACAATATCGGCTTATTAGCAAAAGCGAGGTTGCCGAGCGCACACATAAGTTGGTGTTGGCAGCTCCGTGCATTGCGGATACCGCAAGTGCTGGTGAATTTGTGATGGTTGAAGCGCGCGGTAGCTTTCTACGACGCCCCATTTCCTTAGCCCGTGCATGTAACGGTGAAATCGTGTTGCTTGTGCGCGAATTTGGCGTTGGCAGTCGCGAAATCTGCTCACGCGACGCCGGTGATTTCATCGGCATCAGCGGACCATTGGGGCGCGGTTTCCCGGCTGTGCGCGGCAACGTGGCACTTGTGGGCGGCGGAATTGGTGTTGCACCATTGCTTTTTGCAAATGAGCAGCTTGGCGGCGCGGCGCAGTTTGTGTATGGCGAAAGCACGGCAAAATTCGTCATCAAAGAACACGAATTGCCGAAAAATGTGTGCATCACCACCGAAGATGGGAGCCTCGGCACGAAAGGTAATGTCTGCGCCGCCATCGACTTAACGGGCATCGATGTAGTTTTTACCTGTGGTCCCGAACCCATGTTGCGCGCGGTGGTGGCGATGTGCAAAGATGCCGGAGTTCGAGTTTACGCGTCGCTAGAGGAGCGCATGGCTTGTGGATTTGGAGCGTGCGTTGGCTGTGTTGTACCCACAGTTGACGGGTATAAAAAGGTTTGCGCCGATGGTCCTGTTTTCGACGGCGCTGCTTTGTTCGGCAGTGAAAACTGAGTAGCTATTACAAAACTGCAAGTTGGTTTCGCTAAAATTTCGAGCGGCGAGGCAGTGTGTATGCCAACAACGGCATAATATGCACAACTGTTTGTTTGTAAATCCGTCGCATTAAAAATAGCACCATGATTTGTAAATCTAGTTCATTTGCAAATAGTAAAAGGTTTTTTGGCAAAAATCGAAAGCGAAAATTGCGTGTGTTTGCGCGCGACGGTGTTTGCCACAGGCGACTTCGCATTGTGAAAAAATGTTAAAGTTCCCTTGCGCGCACCGCAGGAAATGATATTTTCAGAGAAATGTTTTAGGAGAAAACAATGCGTCATTTTTTAGCCGAAGCCATTTTTTTGTTCCTCGCGGCAGCGCTTTTTGCCGAGCAGCGCGAAACTACGCTATTGTATCCACCTTTTAAGCACACTTGGGGCATACATCGAG
>CAYUDB010000052.1:0-13915 GCA_964443405.1 uncultured bacterium
TCAATGGCTTTTTGGTAATAAAAAGCGGCATCGTCGGGCATAGCGACAAAATCGAATTTCAGTGCATCGGCAATATTTCGTACAAGAGATAAAATTGTGGCTGCATCAAAAAAACGTGCACGATGCGGCGAAACAAAGAAGGCTCCCTTTTTTGCACCAAATCGCAGCTTTGTAGCAAAATCTTCGGCACTTGCCCGAACAGGAAAGCCGCGCAGAGCCTGGGCCACATCAAAAAGAAAGCTCTCCGCATGCGCCGGATGTAAAATTATGTTTTGTGCGCCCTTAAACTCAAACTCTTGCAACACGTCCACGAAAAAAAACATGGGTTTTCGCTCATGTGCAAAAAGGCGCCTGACAAGTGTATTGTGTGTTGTAAGCGTATCGCCCACAAAAATCACTGCATCATATTTGGCACAATTATCGAAAGAGAAACGATTTGAAAACTGTGCGCAAAGCTCATCGGCACTGTTTGTTTGTGCACAAAACTTTGTGCCAAATAAAGTTGCTGCAAGTGATGCAAGTGCTACCGAATGTAAGCCCGCATTTTCGCCAAGCAAAATGGCTGTTTTTTGCGCACTTAAATTATCGCCAAAGACACTGCTTTTTATTCTTTCAGTGCAGCTTTTTCCCACAAAAAATGCAGCAAGCTCATCTATAGCGCGAGAGCAAAAACCACTTTGCGGAAAATCGAGCGTATATGTTTTGTAGCTTTCGTTATTGCAAACCGTGCACCAGTCAAAAAGTGGGCAGAGTGTGCAAGTGAGCTTTTTTTCGTGTGCATCTGTTGTTGTCATATACTAAACTTATCAACAATCTTTCTCTCGTCAAGGTGCAATGCACACTCAACTTGCCTCGGACACTCGCCAGAAACTGTAAAACGACGGCTGAAATTTCACACATCCACTAAGAAAGCAAAATATCTAGCTGTTGCGCCAAATTGAAAATATCAGTGAGCAAGTGTTATTGTGCCAGAACAGATTATCTCGCCGTGCTGTTCGATGATGAAAAGGTAAACGCCTTCTGTCAAAAGTCGCTGTGTATCATCGCAACCGTCCCATATAGCGCAAGCTTTGGCAGCAGCGCCCGTTGGAACTACAATTCGCCGCACACGTACGCCGTGAACGTCGAAAATCGAAATGCGTGCGCTTTCGATGGCGAGGTTTGGAAACTCAAACTTTGCTATGTCATTTTTCGCATCGGCGTTTGGCGTGAAAGGATTTGGAACACATGCGCAGCCAAAAGTAGGTGCCATGCAAATTTCAAAAGTGGTATCGCAGCAGAGTGATGGACAAAACTCTTGTGTGTCGCATAAGGTTATGTGCACACGTAAAGTTTCTCCCGCCGAAAACGCAACGCCAAAAATCGATGTTTCGAAACTGAGCGACACAATATGCGAATCAGCTGTGCCAAGCTCGTCGAAACTCAACATGCGCCCGCCAATTTCGCAAAAACTTGCGCTCGCATCCACTGAAGATAGCGAATCATGCGCAGTGAATGAAATTTGCGGATAGGTTTCGAAAATCGGCTCAGTTGGCAACGGCGAAAATGTCGTTATACGCGGCGGTGAAAAATCGAACTTTTGCGCAACACAATATGGTTCAGCAAGTTCTCCACCAAGTGTGTCGGCAACATTCAATACGCAGATGGTCTCGCTGCCTTCGCGCCAAAAACCTAGTGGCGGAAAAATTTCGATGGTGTCACCGCTCAGTATCAAAAGTGGCGAGTTGTGCTCGATAATCGAATCTTGCACCGCAATACGCAATGATGTGCTGTCAATGATGCCGATGTCATCGAAAATCAACGGGACAAATGTTCCGCACGAAAGCCCAAACACAAAGCGTGGCGCTGGAATCATCGCGGTGTAAAAAACCGAAACAGTAGTGCAGTTTTGCGCGCAAGTGCATGCGAATATGCCGGTTGCGTCGCAAACGTGAACAAAAATCTCAGCACGCTCACCTGCATTAAGCTCGATGCTACCATTTATATTGCTGCCAAAAAACAGTGTTTCGATAACCGAACCATGCATAGTTTTTTCGACATAACACATTATGCTTGAAGAATCTATTCCTGCGATATCGTCGAAAAGTTGTGCGTCAAAGTTCAATACACCAGCTTCGACAATGCCAGCTTCGGGCGCAAATCGAATTTCGGGTGCGCGCAAATCGACAATGAAGGAAATTGAGCTGTCAAAGCGCGAAACACAACCAAGACGCGTGCGCGATGAATCTAGAGTTACCGTTACAGTATCAGCATGTCGCCAGTTGTGAAAAATCTCTACTTCTAAGCTGTCAAACGACTTATATGAAAAATGCATGCGCGAAGAACCACCGAAAAGTGCGAAACGCAGTTCGTCGCCGTTGTTGTGAGCGCAAACTGTAGCATATGTCCAGAAGGTGTCGGGGCTGTCGAAAAATGACGTGTCGAAAAGCGCAAAATAAGCGCCTTGTGTCATGCAACTCGTTATGACAGTATCTGTTGCAATTGGACAGATTGGTTGTGCAAAAATCTCGCCACAGCTGCCGCATGAGTCGAGAAAAATTCCAGTGCCCACACAGAAAATTGTGTCGGGAATGTAGGACAACCCGAGTCCGTCGCTGCCTGTGAAAATCGCTTCAAGCTCGCAATCAAGGTCAATGTCCGCAACTATCGGTGACGTGTGTATGTTTTTGTGAAAACGTGTGCTTTCTTCGATGTTGCCGCTTGCACCGTCGAGACGGTAAAGATACCCACCGAGAGAGGTTATGATAATTTTCAGCACTTCACCTTTGTTTGGGTAAAAATTTATGCGGCGCACATTGCCACAGAAAATTGCCCATGGCATGGGGTCTCGCACAGTGGAACAAACCGCTGGTGAACCAATTATCGCTGTATCTAATTCGGTGTGCCACAAAACGTTGAGCGTAGATGGTGGCACATATTCGACGCACATTACATTGCCTGTCATATCTGCAGCAACAAACTCGTAAAGACTGTCTGCATCGAAATCGGCGATGACACATGACGCAAATACTGCACCTCTCATGGGAAAAATTGCATATTCTTCTGCATCGATGGAGCCGTTTAGGTTTTCGTCTCCATCAATAACATAAATGTTCGCATCTGAAGCACCCACAACAAGTTCCATGTCACCATCGCCATCAAAATCACATGTGGCGCAGCTAGCGGAAATTATTTCGGAGCCATCTCCAACAGGCAAAAACCATTCGAGCGTGCCGTCATTTGCCGAAAGACAATAAATACCACTCCCTGAAGAACTTACCTCTGGAGCATATGTTACATAATAACCATCGCCAAAAAGAACTTCCAGTTGTCCATCGCCATCAAAATCGCATACAGTGGGCGAACTTATTACTGGTCCTACAGTGGAGGGTGAAAAAACCCACAGCACATCGTAATCTCGCCCATCTATGCCACCGCTTGTGCCCGAATAACCTGCGAAACAGTCAAGGTTTTCTTCAATCGAAAAACTCATGCCGTCATCAACAGAATCGGTTGGCTGTGCCTGAAAACAGAAAACGCCACCGCATGGATTGTTACCTATCACAACTTCATACCCTGCCAAATCGGTGATAAGATCGGCTATCGCAGGCGAAGAATGCCACATATATGTCCCATAACGAATTGGCGGCGATGGAAAAGTCCACAGGAAATTGCCGTGTCTATCCAATGCCTCAACGTTCCAACCCGATGTAGTACCTGCAATTAACTCCGGGTAATGCGCTAAATCAGAATAGAAATCAAAAATTGCCGGTGAGCTGCGCGACTCGTCGGTTTTTGTGTCAACCACCCATTCTAAATTTCCGTGTGCATCAAAACAACGCCAAATCCCGACAACTGTGTCGCCCAACTCCGGAGACCATATGTTATACTCATCCGAACCTAATACTATCTCCAAAAAAGAGTTAGGCTCACCACCAACTGAATTCACATCTGTTCCCAAATCGGCAATTGCCGCCGATGCACCATAAGTCATACGGTCGTAAAAAGGCGAAAGCTGTTTTTTCCACTTTATTTCAAAGCAATGCAATAAGTTCGCAAAAGCGAAAATTGTGCACAATATCACCAACATTTTTCTCATATCATAAATATATCATTTCTTCCTCACAATACAATCTTTTGGGGCATAGAAGTGTTGAAATTGTTCAGATTACAGTTCTAAGTTGCCGTGCAGTAACTTACACATTTGCGTATGCGAAATATTTTTCGAATTAACATGATATATCGAAAAGTGTTAAGCTACAATTCGAACTACATTACCATACAACTTTAGCGCCAAAGGCATTGAATCTGTGCAATTTGTTGCAGGTGAAAAACTAAGGTTGTGCCACATTTAATTGCGAAACATAATTCGAAACAATCTGTCAGTAATAGCAGTAGCAAAAATTTCACGCTCGTTGTAAACAAAAAACTCGCAATTTTTCCGTTCATTGCTTTATTTGAGGAGAGATGCAAAACCGAAAAATAAATAAAATCAGCTTATGGGGAATTGTGGCTCTTCTGTGCGCCCTTTGCGCACCGAGCTTCGCGCAAGGTATGTTTGTAACGCCCTCTATGGACGGCTCGCCACTTGTAGCAGAGTTTGCGATTTTCACTAATCGCGTTGCAGATAGCGTACAAGTTATTGTGAGCACGCAATTTACAAATAGTGCACTGCTATTTGCAAAAAGGCAAAACAAATATTTCGCCAAATACAAAATCACCGCAGCACTCTACGACGGCGATGAACTTGTGCTCTCACGTGAGAGCTTTGGCACTATCGAGCTAACTAATTATGCAGAAACAAATTCGCCCTCTCCACGCATGGGCGATGACATAATCATCACTGCACCTGCAGGCAAATATAAACTGTTTTTGATTTTCACCGATACAAATGCAGGCTCAGAGTTCAGCGAGCGCCTAACTCTATATCTACCATCAATAAACGAAATACAATACTCGACAGTTCGAATTTTTGCATGTGCCACCAACGATTCAATTCTAATTTCGAAACGTGTTCCACTACAATGGGATAGCATAGGATTTGCTTGCGATTTTTACGTGGCTTTACCCGAGTCAGCAAGAGCTTTTCTCAAGCTCACTGCACCGCGTAGCAAAACCGAAACAATTTCTGGCAGGCTTCACAAGGGAGTAGAAAAGAGCACGGCACGTTTCATTGTGCCTGCAACTACTTTTTCAACAGGACTTTATGAAGCAGAGTTGTTTGTTGAAGGAGCACGTGGCAAAAAGATAGTCTCCAGTGAAACCGAGTTCTATATCGTGCATACTCCGCGTTCCTACGTCAAATATGATTTGGCTAACCTTTTCTCGAGCTTAGAGTTAATTGCCTCACCAGAGGAAATAGCCGTTCTGCGCGCAGCCGATTCTTCATCTCGCGATAGTTTGTGGGATGCTTTTTGGAAAAAACGCGATCCAACACCGACCACAGAGCTAAACGAAGTTCGCGAAGAATTTTTTCGTCGGTTGCGCTATTGTGACGACAAATTCGGCATGCCTACACGCGAGGGTTCCGCCACCGATCGCGGCAAAGTTTACCTCGAATTCGGTCAACCCGATGAAATTGAAAATCATCCTTTCGAATCGGACTCGCGACCTTACGAAATCTGGTACTATTACACCCTCAAGCGAACATTCGTATTCGTTGATCGAAATGGCGATGGCGATTATCGCCTAACCGAATCCCGCTAATTGCGACGTTAACGTGCACTCTTGTCGCACTTTCATAAATACTTATCCCCCATTACATTAGTTAATTCACTAGATTAGCACAGATGTATTTCCGTATCTTGATTATTGAAAATTTGATGAGTTTCAAGTATCTGTTCATTCGAACAGCATCACAGAATATTTCCAAGCTACCTCGCGATTCTGCTTATAACTAATTATAAATAAATGTCTTATATTTTGCATGGGCATATTGCTTGTTCAGAAAATTTTAATGCGAAACTTATCAAATATGCTAGCATAATCCGCATAGTCATATTTGCCAATAGAAACTTAGTTTTTTTGCAAAAAACAATAAAAATTCGCGCAAATTCTAAGTGCCGTTTACAAGATTACATGTGCATGGCGGTGTGAGTGACAGCACACATTTACAGCCACAGGCAAAGAAGCGATGTGACAAGGCAATGTGATAATTCGCGCAGCAATTACAGTAAAAACTCCACCCAAACCCTGCACACCACCACCCAAAGCGTTTGCGCGCTCGACAATAACACGTTCAAGTTCGGCAATTCGACTGTCGCTATTATTTTCATCCGGCTCAAGTAATAGCGCGCGTTTGGCTGCAAGTGCAACGCTGGCAAAATCTCCGCCAATGCCCACGCCTAAAAAAAGTGGTGGACAAGCATCTGCACCAGAATGGATTACGGTTTGCACAACAAAATCCACAATCCCCTCTACGCCTGCAGACGGTGTGAGCATTGAAAGCACGCTTTTATTCTCAGCACCACCACCTTTAATAAGAATATCAATGCGAATGTGTTCTTCAAAAAGTGTATCATCAGATTGCGAAATGAAAATCGAGGAAGGTGTGTTAGTCTGTGTGTTGCACCGTTCAAACAACGGATGTGCAACTATCGATTTTCGCAGAAAATGCTCTTGATAAACAGTTGACACAACAGAATCGATTTCTCGTTGCAAACTACCATAAATAGCTGCATTGCAACCAATTGTAACAAACACTTGCACTAGTCCAGTGTCTTGACAAAGTGGTATGTGCTCAGCATACGCAATATCTGCATTCTGCAAAATGCAGTCTAATGCGTAACGTGGCAATCGGTTATGCTCCTGCAAACGGGTTTTGGCGAGCAGTTTATGCACTGTGGACGGCAGCTCAAAATTTGCCCTAACGAGCATCGGTTCGATGGCAGCAGCTATATCGCGCGCGTGAAAAATCTTTGGCATTATGGCATTGTTATTGTGCGATACAAAAATACAAAAATTGCCGCTGATGCAAAGTTTTTTCGGCACATAACGTATTTTGCGTCGTTTCGAGCGGCTTGCGAAATGTGCTGGGTTTCATCGTAGTGTCACAATTTTGCCAGTTCACTTGCACATTTATTAAAAAGCTCACTAAAAAAGCTTACGCAATTGCCTGATTTAGTGAATGTTATGTAAAAATTCCGCATATTTTTGTGAAGTGACTAGCATGGAAAGAGCAATTTTTTTTTAAGTAATAGGCAAAGTGAAAAATCGCTTGCTAAGTGTGGAGTTTTCATTACTCCATAAAAAATTTGAGAGCAAAAAAAATTAACCCGCAAATGTCTGCGCTTTAATTGCTCAAAAAGCAAAGTCCTGGCAGTGTTATTCCTTACAAATCATGACATTATCTATTACGCAAATTCGCCAGAAATTGTTTGAAAAACTTGTGAAAAATACTTGCGCAAATCTTCTAGTTTTTTATATTGTGCATATACACAAAACAAATATGACAAGACCGCGTAAACATAGGCATTGTTGCTGTCAAATTTACGCTCGAGTTTTCAAACCTTCGGGCATACCACTTTGCAAACTGACAAAAATGGTCATTGCCGACGATGAACTAGAGGCTTTGCGCCTGTGCGATGCGCTTGACCTCACCCAGGAACAGGCTGGGGAGGCAATGGGTGTGTCGCGCGGCACAGTTCAAAGGCTAGTGAGTAGCGCTCGAAAAAAAATAGCACTCGCAATTTCTCAGGGAATGGCAATTGTTGTAAATGATTCACAAGAGGTGAAAGATGAAGGTTGTAATTCCAATTGAAGCGGAAAACGGCGTTGAGAGCTTGCTCAGCGACCACTTTGGTTCGGCACCATCGTTCGCGGTTTTTGACACTGAAACCAAAACAGTGCAATGCGTTACAAATAGTAACGCCCATCATGCTCATGGCATGTGCCAACCTTTGCAAACCATTGCGCAATTCGCGCCAAAAGCCATCGTTGTTCGTGGCATTGGTGCTGGAGCTTTTCAAAAGCTAAGTGCATCGGGAATAGAGGTTTTCATCACAAACGAGCAAAAAGTTGCCGATGTTATTTCGGCTTTTGAGCGAGGTGCACTTTCCAAATTGAGCATTGACAGCTGCTGCGGTCATAATCATCACAGCTAATGTAAACACATCAGAACACTTATGCGGCGCGCGTCACATTTTTGTGGCTACCGCCGCATTTTTATGCAATATTTTTGCCAATAACAAGCGTTATATGTTCAAATTTGCACGTTTTGCCTCGCCTTATGCTCGAGTAGAATTCGGGTGCAGCAAAGCTCAACAAAATAACCAACGTACACAATCTTTTGTGTAGCAAAAAGTTCATTAAAAGCAGCGATGCGCCATTGGCAAAAATGCTTTAATGGGCAAGTTTGTAAAGAAGGATTACACCTGTTTTGAAATTGAGGCAAACACCGTAGCCGCCGAAGGAATTTACCGAAAGCCGAGTTGCGACAGATGAATCGCCTTTAGCAAAGAGCACGTTTGGCAAATTTGCATTGCCGGCTGTGATGTCGATAAAAATGCTGTCGAGCTGCATTTTTGCGCTTTTCGGCATGAGATTTGATGGCAAAGTTGATATAGGAGAAAGCGTTAGCTCGGGTGTTAACTCTTTCGACACCGGAATGCCGAAAAGTGTTGGAATTTTCGGCGCGATTGTTGTGGAATCCTTCGGCAAAAACGAGATGCCACCTGCCATCATAAGCGAGTTGTAATATGTTTGCGGGTTAGCAGCTAAAAAATCCCCATTAGCACCAAGTGGCAGCAAAAACAAACTGTCCTTGCCCGGTGCGCGGAAAACCGCGTAACTTGAGAGCAAATCCATGCCGAAAACGCCAATAATGGGCGTGTTATCTATCATGCCCGTGGTTTCACAAGCGGGATTTTTTTGCATAAAAGCATTGAAATATTGCCCGCCGATTTGCGCACCGTAAATTGCCGACGCGTGTTCCTCGATTGTGGCAAACCATGCCGCACCGATGCCGCTCGTAGCACAGTGCATATCGATGCGCACAAAACCTTCGAAAATTGTTTTTGGATAAGTCACTTTCAGGTAATAGTTTCCATCGATGAGCAGTGGCACAAGCGCAGTTTTGCCACCTCGAAGTGCTGTTGTATCGATAGCTGCCGGTTTTTGAGCATTGATTCGTGGTGAAATTTGATCTTGTGGCGCGTTTTTCTCGGTGACATCTTCGATATGCACGATTTTGTAATGGCTGTTTGCGTATTTCACATCAAAGGCGAAAATTACCGTGTCGATAATACCATTTAGCTCCACCTCGAAAGTGGCAGTGAGAAGCTTCTGTGCGTCTGTTACCGGTGCATTTGTTATGTCGAGCACCGTGCGAATATGATAAGGTGTAAGGTAAACAAATTGCTCAAAGGCGAGCCGAGAAAGTGGCGGTTCGGTATCAAAAAATGAAAAATCATCTGCCAAAATCGGCGAAAAATCGCGGTTTTCTGGCGAATTATATATTGAAACATAGCTGGAGATTACGCCTTCAGGGCTTTGTGCAAAACCTGTCGTTATCATCGCCAAAAGTGTGCAAATCATAATTTTACTATTCATTGTCGGCTCCTCGTCTTTTCATACCTTAACACAATCAAATGTCATTTTCTCATTTTTCAAGCATTTTTCTCACCCCATTCAATTTTCTTCTTGACAATCTCAAATTTTTTCACAAATTAGCACTTGTCGTCGTCGAGTGCTAATCGAAAAGATAGAATTAATTGAAAATTAAAGAGTTGCAAGGTTGGCACAAGTATTGAATGCAAAGAATTGCGAGGTCGGTATCGCAATGAAAATGAAAGTGGCATGCATAGATTTTGTAAGTTGGCATTCACATGACGAATTAAGAATTACAAGGTCACATACGTGTCGAAAAAAAACTAGCGAAACTGACATTCACACTGAAAGTGAGAAGTTTAGCAAAACTGGCGTGATAACTCGATGACATGCATTTGATTAAGAATAGCAAAAATTCATTTCGAAAGATTTCATAGGTTTCAATCCAATTACTTAGTCAACTGAAATTCTCAGATCGAACGTGCAGCAACTTTTTAAAACTAAAGAACTTGCACAAAACTAAACACCCAATCCGCAAGTGAGAATACAAACAGCTTTGACTAAAACAATTGAAAGCCAATGTTTTGAAAAAAAGCTTAACTATCATAGAGTTACAGAAAAGTTAAGATGATAAAGTAAGTTAAAATCCACAAAGTGAAATTAAGGTTTGAACCATCAATCCAATTTCCACAGCAAAAAAACCAACCAACAATACAGGAGGAATCCAAATGAAGGTCAGTCCACTTTACGACAGAGTACTCATCCGCCCACTCGAGGTGAAAGAAGCCATTAAAGGTGGCATCATCATCCCCGATACCGCAAAAGAACGCCCACAAGAAGGCGAAATTGTCGCAGTTGGCGATGGCAAGCTCACCGAGGACGGCAAAATTGTCGATTTGAAAGTCAAAAAAGGCGATGTGGTGCTATACTCCAAATACGCCGGCACCGAAGTGGAACTCGAAGGCATTCAGCATCTTATCATGCGCGAATCCGATATTCTCGCCGTTGTCTGCCATTGTACTGGCAAAGATGAAAAGTGCTGCGAAGAAAAAGCTGACGAAAAACCAGCCAAAAAAACGTGCAAAAAATAAAACGTGCGTCAGCACATGAAAATCGATAACCCCAAGTAAATAGGAGAATTGCAAAATGGCTACCAAGATGCTCGAATACTCGAACGATGCTCGCGATAAAATTCGCAATGGTGTTGTAAAACTTGCCAAAGCTGTCAAGGTTACACTTGGTCCTCGTGGTCGCAACGTTATAATCGATCGCAAGTTCGGCTCGCCACTTGTTACAAAAGATGGCGTTACAGTTGCTAAGGAAATCGAACTCGAAGATCCAATGGAAAACATCGGCGCTCAACTCGTAAAAGAAGTTGCCTCAAAAACTTCCGACGTCGCAGGCGATGGCACAACTACAGCCACTGTGCTCGCTGAAGCTATTTTCCTCGAAGGCATGAAAAACGTTACTGCTGGTGTTAACCCTATGGCTCTCCGTCGCGGTCTCGAAAAAGCTGCCAAGGCAGTTGTGGACGAACTCGGTAAACTTGCCAAGGATGTTGCCGACTCACAAGAAATCGCGCATGTAGGCGCAATTTCTGCCAACAACGACATGGAAATCGGCAAACTCATCGCCGAAGCAATGGACAAAGTGGGCAAAGAAGGCGTTATCACCGTCGAAGATGCCAAAGGCACCGAAACCACACTCGACGTTGTTGAAGGAATGCAGTTCGACCGTGGTTACATTTCGCCCTATTTCATCACCGATCCCGAAAAAATGGACGCCGTCCTCGAAGAACCACTAATCTTGCTTTACGACAAAAAAATCTCGTCCATGCGCGATATGCTTCCCATGCTCGAGAAAGTTGCTCAAACTGGTCGTGGACTTGTAATTATTTCGGAAGATGTTGAGAATGAAGCACTTGCCACACTCGTGGTAAACAAGCTCCGCGGAACTCTCAAAGTGGTTGCGGTGAAGGCACCCGGCTTTGGCGACAGACGCAAGCAAATGCTTCAAGACATTGCCATTCTCACTGGCGGACAGGTTATTTCCGAAGAAATTGGTCTCAAGCTCGAAAACGTTGCGCTCACCGACCTCGGTCGTGCAAAACGCATAGTCATCGACAAAGATAACACCACTATCGTCGAAGGTCGTGGCGATGCAGAGACCATCAAAGGCAGAATTTCCGAAATCAAGATTCAAATCGAAAAAGCCACTTCCGACTGGGACAAAGAAAAGCTTCAGGAGAGGCTTGCGAAACTCGCTGGTGGCGTTGCAGTTATAAAAGTTGGCGCCTCTACCGAAGCCGAGATGAAAGAGAAAAAAGCGCGCGTCGATGATGCTTTGCATGCAACCCGTGCAGCTGTTGAAGAAGGCGTCGTTCCCGGTGGCGGCGTTGCACTTATCCGCACATTGCCTGTGCTCAAGACCATCGAGAAGGATTTCGTTGGCGACGAGAAAATTGCACTTTCGATTTTGCGCAAAGCTCTTACCGAGCCGCTTCGCCAAATTGCCAACAATGCAGGACACGAAGGTTCAGTTGTCGTGAACCGCGTTATAAACGGCAAGGACGATTTTGGTTTCAATGCCAGCTCCGAAGCTTACGAAAAACTCATTTCTGCTGGCGTTATCGACCCGAAAAAGGTTGTGCGCTCCGCCCTCGAAAATGCAGTTTCTATTGCATCGCTTCTTCTTACAACCGAAGCCATTGTCGTAGAAAAGCCCGAAAAGAAAGATCCCATGCCTCAAATGCCCGGTGGCGGCGGCATGGATTACGACATGTAATTCCAATTTTATACCGACACCAAAAACCACCACCATGCAATTGGTGGTGGTTTCTTTTGTGATGCCGAGTTTGTTTTGGTTCGTACGAGATGGAATTTTCGATACGCAAAAATTTAATCGAAAGGTGCGATTGGCGCAAACACCCGTGCAGAGTGCCCATATTAACGTAATAATTTCCAGAAAAAATTTATGCGCTTCGTTTTTTTTGCAAAACGACGTTAGGTAAAAGGTGCTTTTGCAAATACCGCTCTTTTTAAGGAATCGGTAATGCTGGTGGTTTGCTCTGATGAGGCAACCGACTTTCGCGAATTACAACTATGCGAGCATGTCTCGGGTGTCAAGGATGCCGTTTATAGAAGCTTGGGCACCAATCTCAAATAAGAGCGCTCCTCCCACTCTCAGCCATAATTCCCCACGCGGTAACGACATACGTTGTTTGCCCTAGTAGCGCCGACGTTGACGTCTGCCCCATTCAGTGGGAAGTTGATTCTCCGGCGCTTTTGCCTCAGCAACGGCATTTGCAGTTGAATTAGTGGTTTGCGTTTCCGTATTAGCTTGCTGCTCTGGTAGTTCAAGCTGTGCAAAAAGGTCTGAAACTGCAGTTTCCGTCACGGTTTTGGTGGGTGCAGGTGGCTCAGGCGGCTCGGGTGGCAATACAGATACAGTTTCGGCAGAAGTTTCGGGCAACACTATTTTTTGCAACTCGACAATTTCGGTAATTGGCTCAGGCGATGGCGTAGTTTGAGTTTTCTCGAGTTTCTCGGGTTTTTCGGTAGGCGCCAAACCGAATTTTTCGGGTTGCGAATCGATGCGCTCGAAAGTGCGACCGCTGTGCTTCTTCTCGCGCGGCTTTTCAACCTTCGCATGATCCTCTTTGCGAGGAAAATCATCGCGTTTTCGTGGCTCTTCTTTTGGGCGAGGTTGTTCAATTGGTCGCTGCGGTTCGGGTTTTGGTCTGTCGCGCTCAGGACGAGAAACGGCTATACGTTCGGGAATTTCGGGGAGATCTTGCCGCGGCGGTGTGTTTTTGTTCAATTTGCGCTCAATACGCCCTATGCGCTCGTCAAGTGTCATGACAAATTCGCCCAAAAAACCACCTATCAAAAGCACAACACCTATGCTTGCAAGCATAGTTACGAGTGTTAGCAATGGGCGATAACCGAGATCAAAGCCAAAACGCAGTATGATGGCAAGAATACCGAGCAAAAACGCAAGTTTTATCGAAATCAACCCGGTGGTACCGAAAAAAAGCATAGGTCGTCGCGCAAATTTCAACTGGAACCAAACCGAAATCATGTCGAAAAGACCGATGAGAATGCGCGATTTGCCCGCAAATTTCGATTTGCCACGCAGGCGTGGTCGAAGTTTTACAGGATGCTCGGCGATTTTAAAACCGTTGCTGTGCGCCCAAATAACCAAATATCTGTGCCAATCTGGGCGAAAAGGCATGTCATCGAACACTTGCCTGCGCATCACTTTGAGAGCATTCATGTCGCGCACGGGCACCGAAAAAAACATGCGCCCGAGCATGTTGTAAATGTTTGATATAAAAGGCTTTTGGTAATCTCCTACTTTGTAACCGGCAATGAGGTCGGCACCGGCATCG
>CAYUDB010000053.1:0-13720 GCA_964443405.1 uncultured bacterium
ATTTTTTGATAATGTGTTGCGCAAGGATTCATCATTTAATAATAGTTGCATTTTTTCGGTAAGATCCACGAAATCGTCTGTAATGAACTCCATCACTTTACCATATGTAGCGGCGTGGTTTTCGGGGATATCGGAAACAAGAACAGCATTACCACAGCCCATTGCCTGTAGCAAAGAAAGCGATGTACCTTCTATTCGCGAGGCACTAACAAACACCGCACTATGAAAAAACAATTCGTTCACTTCATACCCATATATTGGACCAGCGAAAATTATTCGGTTATCGGATGCACATAAATTTTTGATTTTGTGAACATAAGCTCTATCGTAAGGATTCCCGCCCACGATAACAAGTTTCATATTCGTATCTATTTTTTTGAAAGCTTCTATAACAAAATGTTGACGCTTATCCGGTAGCAAACGCCCAACACTGAGCACGTATTTCTTTGGCTCGATACAGAGTTTTGTGAGAATACCAGTATTTACAACCTCGGTAACCACATCTGCGCCAGAAGGGATACATTCTATTTCAGTGTTAAGCGCAATTGCATAGTGCTCTTTTGCAGTTAGAGAATCACAAACAATAGAACTGGCAAACTCCCGTGCAAGTTTTTCGGAAAAAGCAAGCACTGCACGACTGAATGGTCCATATTTGTCATGACGCCAAAAGAGTCCATCGATAAAAAAAACTGTTCTTTTTCCAAGAAGCCTTAGTAATGCAACTTGAGCTGCGATGCCGACATTGAAAGCAAATAGGGCATCATATTGCCTCATGGCTATGTCTAGTGCGGCAATGGTCGAGTGCGAAGGCGTGGAAAGATATTTGTATTCGAGCGACGGTAAATACCTCATCGACATACCCTTATACGTGGAAGGTCCACCTTTACGCATGCCTCGATTATAGACTGTTATTTTGTGCCCTCTTTCTGCGAGTCGTGAGAGAACATTGTCGGCAGTCATTTCAAACCCACCATAACCTGGTGGCAAACCTCTTATACCAAAAACAGCTATCCGCATTTTAAATATTAATGTAATTCAAGTCGTTTTAAGCGCGATACATATTCGGCAAGTGCATCTTTCCATGGACGAAGTTCATAACCTAAAGCATCTTTTACGAAAATCGAATTTATTGCCTCCATTTTTGGTCTTTCCGCCTTTGTTGGAAAACGGTCAGCGCCTATTGGCTCGATTTCCGCTCTAGAGTCGAGGTTTTTCTTTATTTCGCAGGCAATATCAAAACGCGATGCATATTCGCCCGAATTTTGCACATGAAACAAACCATGCACACAATTATTCACAATATCGACAATAGCATGCCCAATGTCTTCGGAATAGTTGGGAGAACCAAAAATATCAGATACAGCCGCAACTTTGTCGCGAGTTTGCAAAAGCTCAAACATTTTGCGCACAAATTTCTTGTCAATTATTCCTCCACCGAAGAGCCAGCCTACTCGAAGTATGGTTAGTTTTTCTGGTGATATGTTTGCTTGCGCCAATTTTTCGCCTTCAAATTTGCTCTTACCATAAACGTTTATGGGCATTGGCACATCAGTTTCTATATACGGAACGCCGCGATTTCCAGAAAAAACCCCACTTGTCGATATATAGATTAGGTGCGTGTTCGATGAGGCACAAAGATCTGCGATTTTTCCGGTAGCACGAGCATTTGTACGAAACGCAGCATCAATATTGGTTTCACACCAATCGAGATCGGTTATTGCTGCCATATGCAACACAACGTCAAATCTGTTTGCTGCAAAAAAATCCTCTAGTTCCCGGTGATTATCGATGTTTAAGTTGGCTCTATCGGTACTGTGCACAACAAATGTTTTGTTTAAAATCGGTATTATATCACTACCGAGCATGCCAGCACCGCCAGTTACGAGTAATTTGGGAGACATTATCTGAAACCCTCCTGAAAAATATGCGCAATTTCGTTTGCAACTCCAATCCGCGCAATGTTTTTTTCGGTTTCGCAGAAAAATTTTTCATTATCTCTTGACAAAATGTTGCCACCCACTATCTTGCTTATTGACGACTAATCTTTTCACACAAAGGGAAATGAAAAGATATTCAGTAATAATAGTCCCAGAAGGTTCGCAGACACCAGCGCGGTTTTGGATCTCACGAAAACTGCTTGGTGTAGGTGTTGTTGTGCTTGCGTTGGTACTTATTGCCAACATAACTTTTTTCACTTGGAGTGTGCTTGCAGCATGGAGCAAGAAGCACATGACCCAAGATAGCGCACTTTTAGAGCATTACATCGACGATACAAAACGCCAAATCGATTCAGTATCGAAAGAACTAGCAACACTTGGTGAAAAAAACAAAACACTTTATACTCTTGCCGATCTTCCAGAGCCAGATAAGAGTTATGCCATTGGTGGTCCACAACTAGGCATACTCGACAACAATTACGAACTGGGCATGCTTTCAATAAAACTCGATAGTCTGTTGCATATTGCTACCCAAGAAAGAAACATGATGGACAGTGTGCATCGTGTTTTTCTTGAGCGCCAAAAACTACTTCGTCTCACACCATCCATTCAGCCAATACGCGGTTTATTTTCATCTGGTTTTGGCAAACGCTACGACGAAATGGTAGGCGGTTGGCGCATGCACGAAGGCGTCGATATCTGTGCGCCTAAAGGAACTCCAATTCGCGCTTCTGCCGATGGCAAGGTTAAATTTGCCGATGCTTATATGGGATACGGTAAAATGGTTGTCGTCGATCATACATGGTATGAAACGCGCTATGCACACCTTAGCGAAATAAAAGTCAAAACTGGCGATTCAGTTAAACGTGGGGAAATTGTTGGGACATGTGGACGAACTGGTCGCGCCACAACAAATCATCTACACTATGAAGTACGTGTGGCAGGCAAGCCCGTAAATCCAGTTGACTACATACTTCCGCCCACTATCAGCGTAGATTAGTTTGATACTTCAAAACCTCTGCATCATTTCCAGAAAAGTTAAGCGTGTTTGCAGGAGATTTTATGCCTGTTCCCAATTATGAAAGTTTAATGTTGCCGCTTCTTCAATTTGCAGCTGATGCGCAAAAAGAAATCGCACTTTCGGAGGCTGCCAGCTTTATAGCAAAAATGCTGAATCTCACAGATGATGACTTAAAGGAAATGCTCCCGAGCGGAATGCAATCTACATTTTTTAACCGCCTTAGCTGGGCTTCAACTTACATGAAAAAAGCTGGCTTGCTTGAGGCAACGCGTAGAGTTTTTTTTCAAATTACAGACCGCGGGAAAAAGCTCATCGCTAAACAACCTAAAGTCATATATACTAAATTCCTCCTCCAATACCCAGAGTTTCAAGACTTTCGACAGCCTCGAGGAACAAGAACTGGCAATGGTATTACTACCACAGATGAGATTCAAACCGTGCCAGATCTATCGACGACTACTCCAGCTGAAACATTAGAAATCGCTTACGAAAACCTTCGTAATGAATTAGCCGATGAACTGCTCGCTCGTCTCAAAAAAACTCCCCCCGCCTTCTTTGAACGCATTGTTGTAGAACTTATTGTCAAAATGGGTTATGGAGGATCACGCAGCGACGCTGGCAAAGCGTTGGGACAGCAATTCTGTAGGTCGTCCGGATGTTATGCAATTTGCAGGTGCACTTCAGGCTCAAAAGGCAAACAAAGGAATTTTTATAACCACTTCGAGATTCACAGATGAAGCTCTTGCTTTTGTATCCAGTATCGGTAGCAAGATTGTCTTGATTGACGGTAACCACCTTACGAACTTAATGATCGAACATGATGTTGGTGTCTCCATTGTTTCACAATATGCAATCAAAAAAGTGGACAATGATTATTTCGAAGAAGTTATGTGATAATTCTGCAAAAAACATATCTTGCTGCCTTCCTGTTTATGTTATTTGCACAATTTTTATGCACAACTAGTCATTTTTGCTACATCCGTTTTATAATTAACCGCTAATGTTAAGTTTTTAACTGTTCTACATTTGGCACGCTTTTTGCTCAAAGCTCTCCATAGTAGCAAACTAACATTCAAGGGGGCAACATGAAGCTGTTTAAAGTTCTTATCATCGTTTTTACACTCGCGAGTGCCTGCATGGCATTGCAGAGCGCACGCGTAGGTGATGTGGCAGTAAGTGTTCTATGTGATGGAAACTGGCTCGACATGAAAAACATGAGCCATCCCGGCAAAACTTTTATGGATTGGACGTTCAAAAACGTTTACGACATGCAAATTATCACAGGTAGAGAATACGCACTCCGAGTCGAGAACACATCACCATATCACATCGGTGTTTATGTGTATGTTGACGGAATCAACACCATAGGCAGAGAAAAAAGTAAAGGCACTTGGTGGTTTTTGTCGCCATATCAAAGTTTTGATCTCGCCGGCTGGCAAATCGATGATGAATATCGCAGCAATTTCAAGTTTGTCGAGCTTGGTTCTCCATCGGGTCAAGGCGGTGGATACCCTGGATGGATTTTCGTAGCACAGTATCGTGTAGATATGCCCGAGCCTGTCACCTATCGCGAGCAATCTAATCACAACAGACCTGCTGCCGATTCTAAAGATGTTTACGAAGCTCAGGCGGAAGTCGAGGCAGCCCCTGCTCCATCTGTTACAACCATGTCGAAGGCAAAGGGTGAATCCTTTTCACGCGGTGGCGCCGAAACCGGTGCTGGTTCTGTCGAAGATCATCACGTAACCCATGTAAACTATGAACTTAAGCGCATGCCGCAAGGCTTGCTTGCCATAAAGTATGGCGTTGGCGATAAACCAAAACCCATTGCGCAAAAACCTTGCGATAAATATTTGGGAATTGAAGGACAAGGTAATGTGAACGATGGCATATTTGTATCAAAAGTGATTCCAAATTCACCTGCCGCACAGGCAAAAATTAAAAAAGGTGACGTGATACGCTTTTTCGAGGGCAAACGCGTGCGAACTATCGATGAATTGCGCGCCTATATAGCGAAAACCAATGCCGGTCAACGCGTCACTCTTGAAATCGTCTCCATGTACGATGGCAGAATATATGATGTCACCGCGTACATTGGCTGCCGATAGACTGAGCTTATTAATACCGTTGCAAAATGCCGCTACCTTGCGGCATTTTTTTTTGATGTTTCCGCGTAAAATTTAATATATTTCAAAAAAACTTATGGAGTTAATATGCGATTTACAATTGGTGTCGTTTGGTTTTGCATTATGTGCAGCACGGTTTTTGCCGACCCACTTCCTCTGACCATAGCTGCAAAGCGCAACCCCGAAATAACAAAACTGCAAAGAATGTGCTCAGCACAAAAAGCAGAATGGGCAAATTTCCTGCTTAAAAATATGCCGACAGGCGATGCCATGTCGCTAATTGCCGATTCATTATTCAAAGAGCTTGAAGCTATCGAGCATACACAAAAAACTGTGCCGTGGGCAAGTAAGGTTCCCAAGAGTATTTTTACAAATTATGTTCTTCCTATCACTGTGTCGCAAGAACCATTGGAGTATTTTGTCTCAAACTATGGCGCAGAATTGCTCGCGCGAGTAAAAGATTGCACAGATATCAAACAAGCGATATACGCTGTGAACGAATGGGCTTCTGAGCAAATGCATTATGAGCCGACTATGCCATGGGATTACAATGCTCATCAAACAGTTGTGCGTGGAGTTGGCAGATGTGAGGAAATGGCGATCCTTTTCATAAAAGCTTGTCGCGCAGTTGGCATACCGGCGAGAAACGCTTACACTCCGTATTGGTCATTCTCAAATTCAAACCATGCTTGGGTCGAAGTGTGGACAGAACAGGGTTGGCGGCACATTGGTGGCGGAGAACTAACACCATTAGGCGGCGGCTGGTTTGCATCTTCGGCAGCAAAAACTGCTATTGTCAAAGCTATTGCCACCTCAAAGCTCGATTCGGCAGACATGCCGATTTATTCCTCTGGCGCAAATTACACAATTTTGAACTCCACCCCCATTTATTCCGACACAACCGGACTTACCATCTCGATTTCTGACGGCTCAAAACCACTGGATAGCGTTGAGGTGTGGATTTCCGTCTATAATTTTGGCTGCCCACGAGCTGTAGCACGCGCGAAAACCGATAAAACTGGCAAAGTTCACTTTGCTCTTGGCAAATGCGATGTACTCATATCGGCAGCACGCGATTCATTATGGAATTTCACCGTTCACAGCTTTTTGCCGAACGACACTGTTGCCGAAGTAGAGATGCACCTCACAAGGAATATCAGTGACATGCCCGATACAGGGTTTTGGCTGCGCGTTGCAGACGGAAAAGCACGCCAAGCCGATTCTGGTTACGTTCCAAGCGATTTGCCATCGTTGCGACATGAGATTAAACGGCAAAAAATTTCTGCAGCATCGCAAGATTTCATCGCACTGCTTCCAGAGACGTCAAGTTGTTCTGCACTTGCGTCTTATCTCAATGCCGCAGGTTTAAATCGTGCGGAATATGTTAAGTTTTTTAAGGCACATGCCGACGAACGCGAGGCAATACTTAAAGCTCTCGCATCTATGGACTTAAAAGATATCTGCCTTCTCGACTCCGCACAACTCGAATTGTTCTTTGCGAAGGTCAAAAGTAGAAAGCAGATGTTCAATGAGCAATTTCACGAGCAAAACGATGACTCGTTATTTTACAATTACGTTGCTGCGCCGCGCATTTTTTGGGAAAATTTCGCATTAAACTACGTTTCGATTGAGAAATTTGTGCGTGAAAAGAAGTTGTCGAGCGTATCGAATTTCAAGATGGCAGCACAGAGCTTGGACAGCATAGTTGATGCGAGTTATTTTGGCGGCATGATGAACGTTTCGCAAGTTTTGCTGGCAAATGGCGGCTCGAAAATCGAGAAATTGTGCGTTTTTGTGGCGCTTTGTCGCAATGCAGCGATTCCTGCGCGCATATGTTGGGACATGAATTCGGCAGAGTTTTTCGATTCTGCAAATGGTTGGACGAAATTCGTTATTGATACTCAAAAGGATGCCGCAGCTGTGCAAACTGGCGCATGTGAAGCGCTCTTTTTCGATTCGGCACCGCGCACAGATTTAAAATCTTCGGACGATTTTTGCATTGTGCGGCTCGAAAATGGCGTTTTTCAGGACCTTGATCCCCCATCCGAGAAGCTTGACAGCACAATTTTGTTCAAGGATTTGCCTTGTGGCACCTATGCTTTCACTTCGGGGTTTCGAAATGCGAAAGGTGAGGTTTTTTGCCGCATCATGCCGTTCAAAATCGACTCGTCTAACACGACATTTGTGCGCGTGAAAGTTGGATTTCCCGATAAGAACTTCGAGCCGAAGGACTTACTTGTGCGTAATCTCGACAATTTTTCGCGCGATTCTTTGGCAAAAGCGTTTAAAATGCCAATCGAAATGTTCGATTCGCAGTTTGTCGTCGCGATTTTCGACCCTGTTTCTGAAAAATCGTTATCCACAGCAAATGCTTTGTCGAAAGTTCGTGATATCCGAGTGTTCGCTATTGTAATTGGTGACAAAAATGACGAAAAATCATTTTTCGAAAAAACAAAACTTGAGCCTTTCGCACATATTTTTTCAAACCAAACTGCTGTTTCGAACATCTTACCATATAAAGAGTTACCGTCTATTGCAATGTTTGAAAACACTGACCCAATTCTTTGGACTGAAGGGCTAAATTTACTTATCGAATCGCAAATTTCGACAATGATCATGCAAAAATGATCGATCTGAGACTCAATTTTATCAAATCAAACGTAGATTTCACCGAAAAAAATGCGTATGTAGCTAATTTACATGCGCATTTTTTCATATGTTGTGCACAATTTTCCAAATTTATAGCAGAAATACTCGATTCATAAAACTACTTTCGATTTGGCATATTTAAATGTGCCAAGTAAAAAGGCAAAAATGAAACTTTGACGGCAAAAGTAACTGCAAAATTGGCAAATTTTGCCAAATTAAACTCATTCATGGTGGCAAAATCTGCTAATCTTTTCAAATATTGTGCGACTTTCAAAAAAGACATGCTGTAAATCTTCGAATTCAGTACCCCCATTTTCAATGACTAAAACTACTTTGTAGTTTGCAGCAACACAAATGATGATTTTTGAGCTTCATGTTTCTGTTGTGCTGCTAAATTCATTATGAGAATGCACAATTTTGCCAAACTAAACGTAGCTTTCGATAAAATTACTTTCGCAGGTTATTTAAAGTTCGTGAATTATATAGAATAAACTCTCTAAAATTTCTGCACTACATCAAATTTTTTTGTGTATTTCCCTTTTTTTGGCATAGAAAATATATATTTTGCCAAATAGATATTACATTTCGTGCGTAATTGTTGCGATTTCGAAAGGTAATTGACGATTTTTTGCAATTAAACTGATTAATCTGACTGTAAATATGCTAATTTCAAACGTTCATATGCAAATCTTCACGATAAAATGCCAAATTTCAATGGAGGTAATTCAATGAAAGCTAAGAGTTTCTTAGAGCTTACGCCGCGCGAAATAGTGACGGAGCTTGACAAGTATATTATCGGGCAAAATGATGCCAAGCGCGCAGTTGCAGTTGCTCTTCGCAACCGTATGCGGCGTATGTTGTTGCCGCAAGAGATTCGTGATGAGATTGCGCCTGCTAATATTCTTATGGTAGGTCCCACAGGCGTAGGAAAAACTGAGATTTCTCGCAGAATTGCGAAGCTTGCTGGCGCGCCATTCGTAAAAGCTGAGGCTTCGAAGTTCACAGAGGTTGGATATGTTGGCAAAGACGTCGATAGTATGGTGCGAGATTTGATGCAAAATGCCGTTGACATCGTTAAAAGTGAGGAGGCTCGAGCTGTTGAGGAGATTGCTCGAAAAAATGTGCTCGAAAAATTAATGGATACGCTCTTCCCCGCAGCTCGTCGCGACAAAAATGACGAGACAACTGAAGCTTTCTTGCGCACACGGGCAAAAGTTGCCGAGCAGCTTGAAAATGGTTCACTTGATGATGAGAATGTCGAAATAACTGTTGATACAAAAACCTTTAAAGCACTCGAAGTTGTTACTCAACAGGGCACGGAAGAAATTGGATTCAACATAAACGAGATGATGGGTGATATGTTTGGCAAAAAGAAGCGCAAAGTTCGTAAAATGTCGATTAAGGAAGCAAAGGAAAAGCTTTTAGGCGAGGAAATTGACAAGCTTGTTGACATGGAAAAGATCGTTGACGTGGCAAAAATGCGCTGCGAAGAGATGGGAATAGTCTTTATCGACGAAATTGACAAGATTATTGGCACAGAAAGTAGCTCTGGTCCCGATGTTTCGCGCCATGGCGTTCAACGTGACCTCTTGCCTCTCATTGAAGGGACCTCAATTAGCACAAAATATGGTGTAATTCGTACAGATCATATCCTATTTATTGCGGCTGGAGCCTTCTCTCATTCATCGCCAGCCGACTTGATCCCTGAGTTGCAGGGCAGGCTACCTATTCGTGTCGAACTTTCGTCATTGAACGTTGAAGATTTCAAATTGATACTCACATTACCACGAAATTCGCTTATAAATCAATATAAATCACTGCTATTCACGGAAGGAATAGACCTAGGATTTAGTGACGATGCCATAGATGAACTTGCCACAATCGCTCATTCGATAAATTCGCGCACGGAAAATACGGGCGCACGGCGCTTGCAAACAGTAATGATGGCTCTGCTTTCGGATCTACTCTTTGATGCGCCAGATATTGCACCTAAAACTGTGCAAATAACTAGCAATACAATTAAAGAAAAGCTTTCTCATATAATCGCAAATGAAGATTTAACGAAATTTATACTTTAGTTTGCAATTATAATTCAACTTTTCGAAAATATTTGTGCAAATTCTCTAGTTTTGTCACAAATTTAATATAAATAATGCGGAATGTGCGTGATTCAATTGCATATTCCGCATTTTATTTGTCAAATTTTTTTATATTCATCACTACTCTATTCGCTAAAATTTTCAAATTCCTAAGTTTCAGTTTTCACTTCAGCGTTCATATTTGCGGTTTCTTTTATTGTGCTTCAAAATCCATTACAATCGATAGCCATTCCTTTTGTGTATAGTGCTCTTTTTTTGTGCACATGAGCTAATTCAATGTAAATCATCCATTTGTTTGTTATTCGTAGGCTTAATTTCGAGCAAATATGCCATAATTCGTCGAAAAACGTCGCTATTTCACTATGTGTACGAGCTATTTCGATACATGTAGGCGCTATTTCACCGCATCTATGCCCTAAGATTGTGCATGTATGCGCTCGGATTCTTGACAAACGCTCTCGGACGTGATGGAAAATCCAAATTTTGTGCACTATCATCGCTATTTCACCGCATCTATGCCCTCTTTCACTGAGTGTAGGCTCTATTTCACCGCATATAGGCTCTATTTCATCGGTCGTTTTTGCTCTTTCACCGGTCATATTTCCTATTTTTTCGATTCTATTGCAAATGATTTAGCTTGCTTGGCAAATTTCTTTGCTTTTATATTAATACATATTTTATTTTTCTCTCGTCAATTATATTGCATTTTCAGGTCTCAATATAATTGCAAAATTAATTACAAATTTGTCCCTATTTTTACAGCCATAAAAGCTCCGCTCTTTATTTTCGTCGCAAATTTCGCAATCCTTCGCCGCATTACATTGCTCACATGTTTCATTTTTATACAATTTTTCGCAATTTCGAAGCAACCATGTGCAATTTTTACATTCTCCATAGCGCTTTTCTTATATTCGTTACATTTTTACTTAAGCCACCTTGCCATGTGATGAATTGTGTTTTTCCATCGTTAATCTCTGCATATATTTTTGCGAAATTGCAACTACAATTTTTGATTTTCGTGCTCATTTTATCGAGTTTTTCTGCGTTTTATAGGCACAGCATGCGGTTTTATTTGTCTTATCACTTTCTTATAACATATTTATTTTCAATTGCTTATCACTTATCTAACATCTTTTGCTATGCTTTTTATAAAACAGGACAATCTGTGTGTATCATTCCAAAAAAAAACTCTTGCATTTTCTTATTATCCCACTATATTCCACCTGTCCGGCGAAGTTAAATTTTACAACATTCTAGTTTTGTGGAGGTAGGAAGATGAGTGAGCCGTCATTAGACAATTTTCTGAAAGATTCTACAAGATTTATTGATCTAATGCTAAGTGACCTTGTTCAACTTGAACAATCAGAAATCGAAGCTATAAGTGATAAGTATAAAAGTTAAATAGTGATGGGATGCTTACAAATTACAAAAATAATTTGCAAATACTTTCTGACATACGGATAGGCTTATTAAGTGTATTTTACCAAAAAAAAATATATCTTGCACTCATTAGAAGTCAAAATTCAATACTTTTTGAGTTACATCGCAACTTATCTACTGAGATTGATGTATCAAGTGATCTATTTAGAAATTTTGAAGAGCTTTCATCACTGACCAATAATACTATGGCAATTGATGAATATGCTATTGCAACTGATTATTATTCTGATAAAGAAAGTATTAGAAAAATGTACGGGCATTTGGATAGAGAACATAATGATTTGGATTATAAACATAATGATTTGGCTAATAAATATAAAGAAAGTGCAGAAAAATTCGATAATTGGACTCTTCGTTTAGCTGAACAAATGAAAAGTGTCGGCATTGGCATTCATGGCACGGCTTTTAGTGATGAAGCTGAAAAAAATACAATAGCTTCGTGGTGTTTTTTGGGTGCTACGATAGCTGTTTCGATAGCAATTGTATGTTTTAGCTATCGTTTATTATCAGAGGTCGTTCATGCGCCATATATGGACGTATCGAATGCAATATCTTGGCAAGGTATGATATATAGATTGATAATTTTCTCCACTCTCTCTTATATATTTGTCTTTTGCGCAAAAAATTATACAAACATGAAACATAATGCTACGCTCAATAAACATAGGCAAAACGCCCTTTCCACATTCACGGCTTTCACCGAAACTCAGCAAAATCCTGATGTTCGCGATAAGATAACATTACTTGCTGCGTATTGTATTTTCGGGCATCAGAGCACAGGTTTTCTCAAAAATAATAAAGATGATGACAGCGTAATTAACGTTTGGAGCATTATTGAGTCTGTAATCACTAAAAAACAATCAAATTCTTAGGAGGTTATTATGGCGTATGTAAAAAATAATAGTTTCACTTCCGATACAGAGGAAAATCGCTGTATGCGGCTCATTTTGGTGCAGAATAATATCAGCACTTATGCCACCGAACTCGGCGTTGGCGGACAGCTACTTGCTTGGGCTGAAGCATGTTACACGAAATATAGTCTTTGCCTGACAAATGCCGTTAATGCGAATGGCGAAAAGGTTGAGGCGAAGCAGGAGGAGGAAAATAAGCTGACAATTGCGCGAAATTATTACATAAAAGCCAAAGAATTACTGCTTGCAACAATAACAGAGTTTCAGCCAGACGACCTCATTGTCAAGGCTTACGGCATCGATGGTCCGGCGCCGCGCAAGCTAATGGAGTTTTTCACCGCTGTTGATGTCATGCATGCCGAGCAGTTGAAGCTTCTTGGCGCTTCCGACCCGCGCGTATTACCCCAAACGGTAATGGATAAGCTAGTTGCGCTCACAAATGATATTAAGCCTTTCGTGGATAACTATAGTGAGAAAGAACTTATATCAGATCTTGCTTTCAATGCCAAGCACGAAACCTTCGACATCGATAGCGTAAAGCTCCGTCTCCTATACACTTCCGCTGTTATTGTTTGGGGAGACGATAGCGACAAGCTCAAGCTCTTCGGCTTCGTTCCAAAAAGCGAAATTTGGACGCACGACAGGCTTTCCGTGCCGCAAAACTTCTCTTACGAGGCGAGCACCTTCTCCTTGCGCTGGGCTAAGGTTGAGCACGCAACTTTTTACCGAATCGAACATAGGCTTGAGGGCGAAAATAGCTTTTCAGAGGTGGGTGTCACCGATAAAAACTACTTTACACTTTGCAAACCGTTCATAGGCGTAAATGAGTTTCGTGTCCGCGCAGCTGTCGAGGACGAAAATGGAGATGCGACGCAAGCCTTGAGAATAGGCATTGGCGTCCTCGGAACAATTCGTAATTTTCGTTATGACTCGACTGCAGAAAGTCTTAAGTGGGATCCTGTTGGCGGCGCAATATGTTATCTTTTACTCGTCAACGGCGAAGATTTGGGCGAGCTATTTTACACAACCACCGTGCCGTTCCGCCCTGCCCACGACGAGCGCCTCTTCGTCCAGGTTTGGGGCACCAACGGCATGGCGTCCACCGAGCTGAGCGACGAAATCGTCATCGATCCCGTCCCACTCGGCTCCTAACGTGGTGCAAGGCACTTTTTTGTCAGAGCCTACGGCTCCAGACCTTTCAATGATTGTGAAAATCTTTCGAAAACATGACGAAAATCTTTACCTAACTAGGTGGCGTAGCCACTGAAAAGGGCGAAAGCCCGCGCCGTAGGTGCTGAAAAAGGACGCAAGCCCGCGCTCCGCGCCGTTTTCGGCTTTCGTATTTCTCACTACACGAAAAAAGGGCGCTTCGCGCCCTTCATTTTTAATAGCAAATCGCCACTTCGACAACCGGTTTTTGTTTTCCCCTTTCTCCTTGGGGAGAAACGTCACTTCGCGGGCGCAGTTGCGCCTTCATAGTGGCTACGCCACCTGGTCTGATGCAAATTTGCGGAAAGATTGAAGAAAAAACGTTGTC
>CAYUDB010000054.1:0-13716 GCA_964443405.1 uncultured bacterium
TCAATGGCAGGATTTGCCCGAAGCATTAGTTTCGGCTAAAAGCTTTTCGAGTTGGTCGAAAGTTTTCACTTCATCACCGGCATTATAGCCCACGTGACGATAAAAAATCGAACCATCGGGCTTCAAGATGAAAAGCTCGGGAATATCTGCAACTCCGGCTTTTTGCTTCACCGTGCCGCTTTCATCGAAAAGCACATGAAATGCATCGTAGTTCTCGGTCTCAGCCATCGATATTGCTTTGCGCTTCGAACGCGGTCCGTCCTCGCAAAGAGCTATCACATTAAACGGACGCTCGGTTTCACCATAGGAATTCCATTTTTCCACAAGCTTAGTGAGTTCCTTTTTGCATGGTTTGCAATAAGTTGCCCAAAATGTTACCATAACGGGTTTGCCCTCTGCCAAAACTTCGTCGAGTGTAACTTTTTTGCCTTTGGTGTTTTCGAGGTTAAATTTTGGAAAAGTTTTGTCGGCGGCAAAAGCCACGCTCGCAAAAATTATAACTGCAAGTGCAATAGAAAGTTGCGTTCTCATGTGCGCTCCTTTGGTTAATAGTCAAAATATACTTCACAACACGCAAACGTCAATTTTTTTAAACATTGAAGAATGTGAAAATTTTATCAGCATTTGCTGTGCCAGCTTTCGAAAATGCCCGTGACAAAGCACAAATGCTCGCGAAAAAAAACGCCCACATTTCTGTGGGCGCAATGGTTTATCGATTTTGCCATTGATTATTTGATTTTTGCATGAGCACAAAACAATGGAGAATTTGTGTAAACGCTTGTTTGTTTAGCGTTTACGCGCAACAGCTATCCAAGAGAATTCAATGTTTGAGCTGCCCGCATTTTCTTCAACAACGAAACCCTCGCTCGAAACTTGTGCCACAAACAAACCACTGCAACGTCCGTTTGGCGAAACAGTTACCACAACAGGAACGTCGCGAGATGCAGATTGCACAAATGTTTTGTCGAAACGCACAAATGTTTTGCCCGATTCAAGCTTGCCAAAACCAGATGCGGTAATTGATACATCGCTGGCTGTGTTTGTATATGTGCTGTTACCAGTGTGCTCAAGTTTCTCGATACGTGCATCGAGTTCTTGAACTGCATTCACAAGTGGAACAACAAAATCGGAGTAGCGCAAACCATAATAGTCGTTTATGGTATCTGCGGGCACGTCGAGACCGGTAAACTGGATGTGAAGTGCATCCATCGCCGATTTCACGTCTTGTGCTACGAAACCGTTGTGAAATATGCCCTTTTGACCGTCGGTAGTGTAATTGTAGCTCACCGGGCGCAACTTTTTGATGAAATCGAGACCGACATTGTAATCGGCGATGTTTTCTTTCAGCCGCGCATCCGACCAAGTTGTCCATGAACCGGAGTATATTTGGTAACTTGTGGTGGACGAGTTGCCAATTCTCACCTGATTTGCGGCAGTATTCGCGCAGCCAACACCTATGGCGATGGAGTTTGTGTAGTTTGCGCTAGCTGTGCTGCCTATGGCGATACCGGTGCCAGCACTTGCCTGAGCTTTGTAACCAACCATAACGTTATTTGAAGCAGTGGTTGTGCTATAACCTGCGCTATCGCCCACTGCAACGTTAAAGTTGCCCGTTACAATCGCTGCTAAGGCAAAAGAACCTATTGCTACGTTGACGGAGTCGGCGCCGCCACCCGAGTTGCCGTATAATGCTCTAAAACCCGCCGCCGTATTTCGGTGGCTCGTTGGTGAGAATAGCGCTCCATGACCTAATGCCACTGAACGTGAGCTTGTATTGCCAATGTATAATGTGGAGTCGCCAACTGCGACATTGTTGCTACCCGATGTGTTGTTGCGCATGGCTATGAAACCAACAGCTACGTTATTTGTGCCAGTTGCGGTTATCACCATAGCCTTGCTTCCCACAGCAACATTGTAACTGCCTCCCATCATGTTCGAGAATGCCGAGTCGCCAATCGCAACGTTGTGCTGCCCTGTGTTGTTTGTAGCCGAGGCGCTGTTGCCCAAAAGCGCTTGGCAACCTACCGCAGTATTGTAGGAATATGCGCCAGCAGAAGAAGTGTTGTCGGCATAGTACATTGCCTGATAGCCAATTGCAGTACTACGACTTTTTGCAGTGTTATACCAAAGTGCCAAGTCGCCCACTGCAACATTGTAGCCACCAACTGTGTTTGTTCCCAAAGCAGATCTGCCAATTGCAATGTTCACAACACCCGAAGTGTTCGATGAAAGTGCCGAATAACCAACTGCAACATTGTAATTGCCGGTGCTTGTGTTGTCCATAGCAGCAGTACCTACTGATGTGTTGCCTGTGCCTGTGGAAATTTGTCTCATCGACATGTAACCCAACGCAGTGTTCATGCCAGAGCCGCTGGTTGTGAGGTTACCTGTGAGCGGTCCAAGAAACAAATTGCCAGTGCCGTAAGTGTGCAACAAAGTGCCCATACCATTGTAGATGATACCTGTTGTTGAGGTAGTTGTGGGCAATTTGAAGTTGCGAGTGATTTCAAGCTGTTGCGATGGGGAGTAAGTGCCAATACCTACTTCAAGAGCTGTGTAATCTCCACCAGCGTCGGCAAGAGTGATTTCGTTGTTGCTGTTACCTTTTGTCAGATATGCAGTTTGGCTTATGCTGCCGGGGAAATATGCACCGTTTGTAGATGCCGCAGGATCGGGAGCGAAGCGGCTGTATAGAACTCCGTTTCCACCCACAATGCCGAGAACGTAAGTGTTGAGCTTCGTTTTTAAGATAACGCCATAACCCGATGCAAGTTCATCATCGGATGAGCCAACTTGCATGCCTATGCCCGCTTCGGCACCAGATGTGGTGTTTGAGTTTGTTAGCATAATCTGCGGGCGAAAACCTGAACCCCAAGAACCTATACCAGAAAGATCGTTGCGAATTGTGAGTATGCCTGTGGGCGTTGATGAAACACCGATATTAACACTGCCCAGATGATAAATGTTGCCGTTCACATCAGAGCCGCTACTCCAACGCCAATCGTCATCGGCTGCGGCACTTATCCAGCTTGTGCCTGTGCCTGTCGATGATAAAATCTGACCAGATGTGCCGACACTGCCCGCAGCATCGTAAAGTGTGCTCGTCAGGCGCACGGGACCGTTGAAATAACCCGCATATTCAACATAGGATGCATCTTGGTAGCCCAGCGCACCAAATATGGCTGCAGAAGATTGGTTTGAAGTGCCAATAACACCTGCAGAAGGTCCGGCACTATCATCGTATCTGGTTCCAAAAACGCCTGCGCAGTATGCGTAACCGTTGTATGTATAACCTTTTACTGCCGTTTTTGTACCAGCACTTGTCCAGCCGGTTGAAGCCGATGGGGCAATGTAACCATATATGCCAGCACCACCGGCAACGTCGTTCATGCCGTTCACATAAAGACGATAGCTGGTGCTTGGAGCTGTATTGACACCAACATAAGTTCCGTTGTCTTGAATAACACTATTTGTAAGAGTTGTGGCTGCCGACCATCTCGCAAGGTAATTTGCTGTGCCACTACCAGTAATGCCTGTGCCATCGCCAGAAGAGCTTATTGTAAAAGTGTTGCCACTTCGTGAAATCGATGTGTAACCGCCACCGGTAAAGGTTATTGTGCCGCCACCAGTGCCGCCAGCAGTGGAAAGGTTTATGTCGTTAGTGCCGGTACCTGCAAGTGTTTGTGCCTCGTTTGTAACACTGCCATCAACTTCGGTGCTTGAAATTGTGATATTGTCGCCCGAACGCGTGGCTGTTGTAATGCCCGAGCCAGAAAATGTAACTGTTTCACCTGAAGTGATTGTAGAACTACCAGCCGTTCCGCTTGCGGCGATGCTCCAGTTGCCATAATAGTCGTATGTGCCCGAGTGGGTGTGATCGCTTCTGGCAACTGTTGTAGCAGAGCCTGTACCACCAAAGTTCACTGCAACTGAAAGATCTGCACTGTCATCACCGGGAATGCGGTTGTCGCCGCTTGTAACGGTTATGCCCGAACCCGAAAGCACATCGCCAAGTTGAGTTAGTGCGATATTCGGAGTGGTTCCGCCCGAAGAGGTTATGGGTGAAGATGCGGTAACGCTTGTTACGCCGCCAGAAGCACTGCTCCAAATAGGTTGTCCCGAAGCATTGGCTGTGAGCACCTGACCAGAAGTTCCCGCAGCGCCCGAATAATCGATAAATTTGCCGTTCACGCGGAAATTGCCGTTTACGCGCAGCGTGTCGTTGGCGAAATCGCCATAAACGAGCGGTGTGGTAGTGTTTGAATTGTCGATGTATAGTTTGCTTGATCCGGTTTCGCTATAGCCTGCCTGATAGCCCAAAAACACGTTTCCGGTACCAGTGTTGTTTGAATAACCTGCTTGGTAACCTAATGCAACATTGTTGCCGCCAGAAGTAACACCGTAAAGTGCGCGATAGCCGAGAGCTATGTTATTGTTTCCGGAAATAACGCCGCTGCCACCATACATGGTTTGGTGTCCGAGAGCAACATTGTATTCGCCCGTGGTGTTGCCCGAAAAGCCTTGTAGTGCTCCGTGACCAACGGCGATGTTGTTTGCCACAGCAGTGCCGTTAAATAGAGCACTGTTGCCTATGCCGATGTTTCCACCACCAGTGAGGTTGTTGCCCACTGTTGCAAGACCTATGGCGATGTTTCCGCTGCCACCTGTGTTTGAACCCATGGCACCCCAACCAATAGCCGTATTGCTATTACCAGTGTTATTATCGTCGAGCGAAGAGTTGCCAACAGCTGTGTTTGCAAAACCAGTTGTGAGGCTGCTCAGGCTATTGTAACCTACGCCAGTATTGTAACTTGCGGTGCCACTAGTGAGTGTAAGGTTACCGGCATTGGTGCCGAAGAAGTTGTTTGTAGAACCATAGCTATGCGCGAAAAATGATGCGCCTTGATAAATTATACCGGCAGTTGTGGTTGTTGCGGGAAAGCGGAAATTACCGGTAATTTCGAGTTGTTGGTTTGGGCTTGTTGTGCCAATACCGAGCCTGTTTGTAGAAGGGTTCCAGTAAAAATTGCCGTCGCTGTCGTATGTTTGACTGCTGGCGCCATCCCAATATGAAACGTGATATGCCGCACCACTACCTGTGATGCCACTGGCAGAAGGTGTTTGCCACGAGAAATTTCCCGAACCATTTGCGGTGAGAACTTGCCCAGCTGTTCCAGTGCTTGCGCCGTCGTAAAGACCGCCAGTTATTCCCACAGTGCCGTTGAAATAAGCAGCATAACCACTTGTGCTCGAACCGTAAATACCGTAGGTTCCTGCGGCGTTTGATACACCATAAACGCCTGCTGCACCAGCGGTTGTAGATATATTGCTGCCCTGAACGCCATAGGTGGCGCCAGTGGCTCCCAAAACATCGCCCAAAACAGCTGCTGCACCGGCAGTTGTAGAGGAAATAGTGCCTACAACACCGCGAGTCATGCCACTTGCTGCTGTGGCTTCACCTTTGACTGCGGATTGGTAGTTGGTAGTTGTTGTCGAGCGGAAATAACCACCAAACTGTGTGCCCGAAACTGCAAGCACAGCTGTGGCATCGCCGCCATAGCCAATTGATAGCATCGAGAGCGGTGTTGTTGTGCCAATGCCCACATTACCTGCGGTTGTTATGCGCATGCGCTCGACTGAAGAAGTTTGGACGATAAGCGCATAGGCATCGGTTGTGCCAAGTGTGGCAGTGGCTCCAAAGGCGTTTCCGCCCTGAGCGAAGTAGTTTGAATGCGTGTGTGCCGATGTTGCAAATGCCGAAGCATGATAACCATCGAGTAAATCTGCGTTTAGGTTTGTCACAACACCATTGTCAGAAGCATCGACAGCAAAGGGTGCTGTGCCAGATGTTGTGTTGAAAGTTTGTAAGCCGGTCCAAGTGTTGTTGTTGGCGAGGTTGAGGGCAAGTGTATAAGGGCTTGCTCCAGTGCCCGAACCACTACGAGTAAGTGTGCCATTTGTTGCATTCACAACTTCGTTGCCAATGACACCGTCCACTTCGGAAGACAGATAACCCGCATGGGTGTGATCGGAACGCGAAGCTGTATTTGCCGAACCAGTGCCGGCAAAGCTTACTGCAACTGTAACATCACGGCTATCAGGACCAACTAAGACATCAGTGCCACTGGTAACTGTAATGCCATTGCCGGCAAGCACATCACCTTGTGTTGAAGCTGTTGGCACACCAGTTGCCGAGTCGGCATAGATTGCGCGATAGGCATAAGGCGATGCTGCAAGTATTTCGCGAGGTGTAAGTGTTTCGCCCTCAACGGTAAGCTCGACCCAATATGTGTCGTCGAACGCAAGGTTGAGTGGTGTTATTTCACCCAAAAGCACATCGAAAAGACCATTTGTAACGGTTATAGCCGAACCACCAGTACGGCTTTCCGTCCAAATGGCTGTGCCGCCAGTAGAAGAAGAATAGATGCGAAAAACTATGTTTCGGGTACCATTTACTGCAATGCCCGAGGAATTTGTGAGCTTTGCCTGATAATTTACGAGTTTTGGCACCTGTGCGGCGCATAAAGAAACAAAAATCAGTGTGAGCAGCAACTTCTTCATGTGTCTCCCTTGTTATCTACTTAATTGATAAATGTAACAACAACAGCTCAAAAAAGCAACACCGTTTTTGTGATTACCTAATTTTCTGCAAAAACTATAACTCATTCCGCAAGCAAATTTGGGCAAGCGCTCACAATTATGCAAAAAGGATAAGTCAATTAAACTTGTTGACAGTTAACGCCTTGCACAACACATCACATCAGGCAAGTAATATTAATGCACTTGCATTGCTTTTGCAAAACAATTACCATTACTACTGTTATGCATATTACAGTTTTGTAACTTGACAACTTTAGTCAAATGTGCGCGCCACGATGATATGGTGTACCTTCGATTATAGAGTGGGCACGATAAAGTTGCTCGAGAAGAACTATAAGTGCCACATCGTGTTGGAATGTTATCGGAGCGAGAGATATGGTGTTTGTGCACTGTGATGATATTTCGGAATGTATGCCATTTGCGCCACCAATTACAAAACACATTTTTCGTGATAATTCTCTTTGTGCCAAAACAAACTGTGCCCACATTGGCGATGACAAGGTTTTTCCTTCGCGCGAGAGAGCAAAAGCTGGTTTTTCGAGGCGAGCGATGGTTTTTTCGATGATATCACGTGCAGATCTGCCGCGTATTGGACAAATTTCTACGGTGACAAAATTCGACAGGCGTTTGCACCAATGATCGAGAGCGTTTTGTGCCCAAAGCTCTGGTGCACCTTCGGTGATTATTTTGATGGAAAAATTGTTCACACAAAAATATAAACAATTCCCAAAGCGAAATTAAAAAAATTACCGCATTCGTGCGCGGAAAGCTTTTGTTCTTGCGCAAAAAATAGGTGCGTGTATTTTTGCTTAAATTTCACGGAGCAAAGCCAATGCGCAAATTATTCGCACTGACGTCCATAGCTATTGTGATGCTTGCACTTGCAGGTTGTGGCGGAAAAATCTACCGAGGGAAATACGTTACAGCAACTGTGCAACTCGACCCCATAGACGAATTCCAACACGGCAAATGGGTTGTTCTCGCTTTCGAGACGCCGGGCAAAAGACCCGAAGAAGGCGAATATAATCGCTTTTGGCTCTACGTGGACGGCGAAAAAAAACGTGAACTGGTGCTCGTGGCAAAAGTAGTTGGCAAGCGCATGTTCTATTTGCAAGAACAGGTGGGCAAACAAATTATATCACATGCTAGCTTTGTTGCGCCACCCACATACGATGCTGTCAAAGAGCGCATAAAAGCTCTGCTCTCAAGCGAAGAGCCAAAGTAAAGTGCAAAACCACGCCAGCACAAAACGCTTTGTTTTGTAATGTGGCACGCAAATTGCGCCATGTTTCAAAAACCAAGTTTTTTGTTGTCTGTTAAACGAAAAGCGCTATCAACGCAATTTGAAAAATTCGAAAATAGAACAATCACATAATGCACAGGGATGCGAGCTGACAGCGGAGGTTTTTGAACCAACTCGAGCGATTTGAAACTTAGAGGAATCGATTTTGAAAAAGACTATCGTCCTTGCGGCATTATTTTGGTTGGCGACAGCGTTCGCATTATATCGACCCTCACTTGAATATGATGGGCGTTATTTTTTACCACCTCAGAATAGGCTTCTGCCACAACAGTTTGGCACTGCCGATTCGCTTGCTTTGCTGGCATACAATGCATCGTTCATAAAACGTTGGGCTGTGGTAGATTTTGAACTAGGTGTGGTGTTTTTGCACGAGACTATCAACGGTGTAGAAGTGTATGCACCTCGAGCTGTGCCCATCGATACTTTCATAAAAATGATGAACTGGTGGCGTTGGCAGATTGAAATCCGCAAACTCTCATCTGCAATCGTCGATGGTGGCACAAAAATCGAAATTCCCATAGGCGATCTGCCGCCCGGTGTTCAAACGATCATCGGCACTGGTGGCGCAGGTTTAAACGTCGATGGCTCGTATAAAATCACACTTTCGGGCAGATCCGAATGGTCGGATCGCGATATTTTCGGTGGTTCGGCTTGGCCCCAGCTCCAAATGGAACAAGAGTCAAACTTCCGCATTACAGGCACAATAGGCTCAAAAATCACCGTCTCCGTTGACCAAGATTCCAAACGCGAAACCGACCTCGAAAACACAATTAACATTCGCTACAAAGGCGAAGAAGATGATGTCGTTCAATCGATTGAAGCTGGCAATACAACACTCAATTTGCCAGGTGCATCACTTGTTGGTTATAGCGAACGCATACAAGGTTTATTTGGTCTAAAAACTATCTTTCAAGTTGGCGACTGGAACATCACAACAATTGCGAGCCAAGAAAAAGCAAACACTCAAACCATCTCCATAAACGCCCAAACCCAATCCGACAAGTTTCGCCGTCCCGATTACCAATACAAAGAGCGCACATATTATTGGATTGACATGTATTACATGCAGCGCAATTTCAACCCTGCTTTCGTTGTGGGCGATTCAATTTTCGACTTCGACATTTATATAGTCCCGCAGTCAGGCACGTCAAACCCTGCTGCTGTGCGCGGCTTCGCTTTTGCCAACATGGCACTCTACAGCCCGGGCACTGGCATACCCGATACAATGCCCGATACGAGACCAAGTTACGATTCGTTGCAAATAGGCATTTTCGAGCGCATGGAACCCGAAAAATATTTGCTCGACAATCGTAGTGGCTGGTTTCGGCTAAAAAATTCCGCATCTTCTGGGGATATACTCGGTGTTAAGTACAAAGTCAAGCACCCTGATGGATCTATCGACACCGTCGGTTTCTTCGGCGAAGGGAACACTGTAGTTTTTCTCAAGCTCATAAAGCCACAAAACCTACTGCCATCGAATGTCTGCTGGGAACTCGAATGGCGAAATGTCTATTCGCTAAACAAATCTGATGTTTCACTCGACGAGACATTTGTGAGTATTTGGCGCAAAGCCGGCACCGATAGTTCACAGTTTCATCCGAGCTATGAGAATGTGCTTTATCTTTCATCGCTTTTCGCCATGGATTCCTTCAACGTAAACGGCGATCCACCCGCAGACGGCAATATCGACCAGTCGGTGCGATACTTCGATGCCACACGCGGCGAGTTAATTTTTCCTGTGCCTCACCCTTTCGATCCGCGAGCTATCGACTCTTTCTTCGTGCGTTCGTTGGCAAATTACCCCGACTCCCTTCGCAATAGCGCCATCTACAACACCACCGATGCTTCAGAAATGGACCGTAACAGCAAATGTTTCTTGCGCATAGAGGCAAAAGGTTTCTCTGTAGTGCAAGATTTGGGCACATTGAACATAATCGAAGGCTCCGAAATTGTCAAACTCAACGGCGAACGTTTGCGCCGCGACGTCGATTACACAATCTCCTACCAAATAGGTCAAATTCGCTTCATCTCCGACAAAGCGCGCGACCCAAATGCTAAAATCGAAATAACTTTCGAAGCTCAACCATTTATGTCGATGCAGCAGAAAACACTTTTGGGTTCGCGCTTGCAATATGACCTCGGTGAAAACTCATGGATAGGTTTGACAGGTCTCTACAAAAGCACAACTACACCCGAACGCCGTCCACGAGTGGGCGGAGAACCTGCACGTGCATACATGTGGGATGCCGATCTCAAATTTGCATACGAGCTTCCTTTTTTAACTGCGGCAGTGGACGCATTACCACTTTTGCAAACCGACCAGCTTTCCACTTTTTCGCTCACACTCGAAACAGCACAATTGCTCTCGAACCCAAACACTTTGGGCAAAGCCTATATCGACGATTTCGAAGGCAGTAAGGCGTCCGACCCACTTTCCATCACTCGCACAATGTGGACAGTTGCAAGCGCCGGTCAGGAACAAGTACAACAAAACCGCTGCAGCGTGATCTGGTACAACCCATACGATCGCATAAACATAAATCAAATCTGGCCCCGCCGCAGACAAGCTGCCAACCAGAGCACCACCGATATCATAACCATCGAAGTTACCGACACAGCACTTGCAGGTACAAATGCTTGGGCAACACTGGTCCAACCCATCAACCTTGCCTACCAAGACCAAAGCAAAGCACAATACCTTGATATCTGGATTCAAGGCAGCGAAGGCATACTCACAGTTGATGTTGGGCGCGTATCCGAAGACATAAATGGCAACGGCGTACTGAATACCGAAGATAGTCTCATCGCAGGGCGCTACGATAACACACTCATGGGCAGCGAGGAAGACAAAGGTTACGATGGCATGTTCGATAACAAGGAACGCATTTACTATCTGGTAAACGAAGGCGGCTATATCGAAGAAGTTGTAAATGCCATGTCTGATGCCGAAAAACGCGTTGCATGGCAAGCAGTTTACCCATCTACTCCAATGTATCCAGAAGGCTTTCGCAGTTACGACGACCCTTCGGGCGATAACTGGGCATACCCTTCCGAACGCGACTATCGCCGAATCAACGGCACAGAGGGCAATATCAACGACCCCGTTGGCATACGTAAGCCCGATACCGAAGACATCGACCGCAACAATATCCTCGATCGCGACGAAGGTTATTATCACTTCGAAATCGACCTCACCACAACCAATTACATGGTCCCCGGCTCCGACGAAAGCGAATATGGCTGGCGACTTTACCGCTTGCCAGTGAAAGATTCGCTATTTCAGCTTGTTGAGGACGGCAGAGTTTGGACGCGTGAAGAAATTGGCGACGCAAATTTGGCAACTGTCAAACACGTGCGCTTGGGCTTGAAAAATATTCCCGATGGAAGTGCAAAAATCTCCATTGCGAAAATCGAGTTTGTGAAAAACCAGTGGGAAGAAAGCTTTGAAAACTTCGAGGTTGCTACCAAAAACTCACAAGAAGACGATTTCGAAGAACGCGAGCAGGCAGAAATCGACCGCGAGACAGGTTTGCCACTTGCCCAAAATGTGCTTGCGCTCAAATACGAAAACCTCTCGCCTCTCGACACAGTTTTCTGCATCAAAACCCTAACCGACGAAAGAGCAGAGAATTACACTCAGTATAAAAAAATGCTACTCTGGGTTTATTTCGACTCGACAAAATCAAATGGTCCTGCACCTGTGGCTTTCCTTCGTGTCGGCGATAAATCCAATTCCAACTATTACGAATTCCAAACGGCACCACTCGTTCACGGTTGGAGCGATTCTAACCGCATCGAATTTGTGTTCGACAGCCTCACATCGTTCAAAGACTGCATTTTGCGCGACACAATTTTCAATGAAATGCCCGCACCTTCTGGAATTGGCAAATACAGAGTTGTCGGCAACCCCACTTTGACGAACATAACAAAATTCGTCATCGGCATCATAAATGCAAACCCCGATTCCGTCAATAACGGTGAAGTTTTGGTCGATGAACTTATGGTCGAAGACGTGCGCAGCGAAGACGGCAGAGCTTACAAAGCCGAAACCAACATTCAAGCTGCCGACTTTTTAGGTTTTGTCGCCACACTCGAGCAACGCGACGATGATTTTCACACGCTCACACAAACTCAAAGCGCATACAGCCGTTACAGTTCGATAATCTCCACCGAAAAGAAGAAAACTCAAACGCAAAACTACACCACAAACTGGACTTTGGGCAAATTTTTCCCAATTCGTTGGGGCGTGAATTTGCCGCTTTCACTCAACTGGAGCAAGCGTGTGGACTTGCCTCGTTTTAAAACAGGTTCCGACATTTTCCTAAACGATTCTCTTCGTGAGCTTGAAAAAACAATCGAACGTGGACGCCAAGTATCGCTTATGGGTGTTGGCATATCACCGCAAAACCCATCGTGGCCCCTCGCTATTTTCGTAGTGCCAAACAAATTCAGCTACAGCTGGCGCAAGGTGGACATCACATCTCCAACATACCTTTACGATAACCGTCTCAATTACAGCTTCAAACACGTTTACAACCTCTCGCCCAAACCTGAGAGTGCTCTTTGGGTCATACGTCCTGCAGGCACCGACAGCCTTGGCAAGAAGATTGGCGAAGATTTTGCCATAAGCTATGTTCCGTCAAAAATAGACATAGGCACCGAAATAGTAGGACAAAAAATCGACCAAGCACGTGTGGCAGACTACTCCACAGGAAGTTTTACACGCGAATTACGACACACAACCAACCTCGATTACAAGCCGGTGAAAAGTGTGCTCACATCGCTCACCATCGGTGTCGATCGCGACATACACAAAGACGGTTGGCTCGACCTTACACCACCTTTTATAATTGGGAAGCCCATCAAAAAGACCATTAACGACAAGCTTCAGTGGAAACCTGCTACATTTGATTTTCTAACTCAGCAATACGATCTTGAGAACAAATACACCGAGAACACTCGAAACGCAGTGGCGGGCACATTTGGTCTTGTCGATCAAGTTCGCACATTCAAGGCAGATTACACGCTTAAATGGCAAGACCTTTTCGGCAAACCTGATGGCAAAAAAACCGATGCAGCCGAAGCTTTCGACTTCAAAAAAATCGCCTCTCGTCTCGATAATCTTCGTCTCAACTATAACTGGCGCGAAACCAACACATTACCGGCACTTGCCGAGCGACCGGGCAGAATTTTCCAATTTGGTTTTACCAGCGACCCGGGAGTCGAATCGGGTGAATCTGCGGGCGTAACGCGTAGCCCTTCGAAAAACACCACAAACTCGCTCGACATATCCACCGGTGTAAAACTCCCCTACGAGATCGACCTTAAAACCAAATACAATTGGACGTTAAATCGCACAGTAAGCTTGTCGCAAAATTCAAAAACAGTCTCCACCACTTTCCCCGATCTCAATGCCAAGTGGGGGTTTTTCAGCAAATGGAAGCTTGTGCAAGCATTCTCCACCTCTTCGAGTGCGAACTCGGCTTGGGCATACAAAACCACAAAGAACTTCTCCCACGATTCGTTAAGCCAGCGCACATCCGAGCACAAGTTCAACCCACTTTTGGGCATGAATTTCACAATGAAAGGCGGCTGGAATCTCGACATCAAACTCACATGGGAGACATCTACATCTGAGACTTACACTGGCAGAGTTTCCTATATCGGCAACGACCGCAAGAGCCTCGATGTTACCGCGCGTTACTCCATTCGTGGCAACAAAGGTTTAAAAATTCCGCTCTTGGGTAATGTAACTTTCGAGAACAACCTAAACCTTTCACTCATGGTATCATACGGCACACGTCTCACGCAAA
>CAYUDB010000055.1:0-13615 GCA_964443405.1 uncultured bacterium
ACATACAACGTTACAACCACTGCAACAGGCGCATATAACATCCCCACAGTTGTGACGGGACACTATACCGTTCATGTTGCTCATGGTCCTTACTGGACAACCTATGACACTGAAATCGATGTTACTTTGGGTGGCACACTCACTGTGAACGCTACACTTTATCCCACAGTGATGATAGACCATTTTGCATCCGATTTCGAAACTGATGGTTTGCTTACAGCAGCTCCAACTACTGGTTGGGAATGGGGTGTTCCAGGTCCTGCGGGCACTGGTCCTGCGGCGACACACACACCCACACATTGCTGGGGCACAAACATCGATGGTACCTATAGCTCTTCTGTTTTATGGTATCTCTATGCAGGTCCTTTTGATTTCACCGGTTACGATCAAGTTTACATGTCCTTCTGGCATTGGTATCAGCTTGAAGAAGAATTTGATGGTGGTCAAATCGTCTATTCACTCGACGGCGGAACAACTTGGACAGTTTTCGTTCCTTCCGGTGGATATGATGCCGTTATACTCACTGGTTGGGGTAACCCAATAGAAGGTCAAGCTACCTATACAGGCACAACCGCTACAACAATGAGTTGGCGCGAAGTTGCCGATCAAGATCTTTCGGCAATCGTTGGCGGACACTCCAATGTTCTTATTGGCTTCCGCATGGGTTCCGATGGCTCGGGTGCATACTCTGGCTGGTACATCGACGACCTCAGAATCTACTCACCTACCGATGAATATGGCACAGTTCACGGTCATGTTACACTCGAAGGCACAGCAGATTATTCTGGCGTAACTGTTACTGCAGTCGGTCCTATTACCGTTACACGCACAACCGATGCAGCCGGCTTCTACACCATGAATCTCATTCCGGGCACATATACAATCACAGCTTCCAAAGCACCCGTATGGTTGCCCACTGTCCATACTGTAACAGTCAATGACGGCAGCGATATCACTCGCGATTTCTATCTCGAGCGCGTGCCTGTTGGCACAGTTGTCGGCTATATCGACATTGTTCCCGTTGCAGGTCCCGATGCTGGCGTTCCTTGCCAACTTCTCTCTGTTCCTGCAACTATACCCGGTGGCGTCACCGACGCAGCTGGCAAATATGTTTTCAATGACGTTCCTGTTGGCACCTATATCACATTTGCAAACCCTGCAGGTTACGTTCCCGGCGCATCCGCAACATACGATGTCCCCGAAGGCGACACAGTTTTTGTGGATACCATATATATAACCACTACTGCGCCTTTCTTCGATTTTGAAACTGGTGGCAGCGGTTTTGTTGCAACACCCGCTGTAGATGGTTGGGAATGGGGCGTTCCTTCCGGAACCGATCCTACACCAGCACCGGCGCACTCACCCACACATTGTTGGGGCACAGTCATCGACGGATATTATCCTGCCCTTGCCGACTGGACACTTACCTACAATGTAACTGGTTTGGGTTACACAGGTTTCTCGTTCTGGCACTGGTATGATCTCGAAGGTGGTTTCGATGGTGGTAACATCAACATATCCACCGATGGCGGCACAACTTGGCAGATCATCACCACAGCCAATGGCTACGATGCCACCATATCCACTACCTTTAGTTCGCCTATTGGCGGTCAGCCGGCATTTAGCGGCACCACCACAGCATGGGTTTACGACGAAGTCGATTTCACAGCTGTTGGTGCACCTGTAACACACGTTCGTTTCCGTTTAGGTACCGATAGCTCAATAAACTATGCCGGTTGGTATGTGGACGATGTGTCATTCTTCTCTCCAGCTGCCGAAGCCGCATATCCGAAAGGTTGCGTGCGCGGTTATGTGTTTGAAGAAGGCACATACATGCCAATACCCAATGCCACAGTTCGCGCTGGCGATGCTTTCACCACAACATCTGCTACCGGTGCTTTCATCCTTTGCGGCGTGGATGCTGGCATAATCGATTTGGCTGGCACAGCTCTCGGCTATGCACCAAATACAGTTTCCACACTTATTGGCAATGCCGACACAACTGGTCCCGTTTATCTTCCTCTTCGCAGGCTCGAAGTTTCACCCATCACCACCGGTGTTGGTTTTGTTGGTGAACTTGGTTCCGATGCAGTCGATACCGAATACATCACCATCTGCAACCCCAACGATGACACACTTGTTATCACCGTTGGTTTGGAAGGCGCTGTTGCAAAAGGTGCAGTTGCAGGAACCGATGGCTATCTTGTAGGTTCGAAACTCAAGTCCTACACACCTGCTGAGCTTCGCGAACTCCGTGCACTCAAAGGTGCTCCCGAAGTGTCCAATCCCAATGCACTCAGCACAGGCAGATCCGTATATCGCGCACTTGCTACAAAGGCAGCTGGCGATGTCGTTGATTCGTTCAACTGTGTTGGTCCTGGCACATGCTGGGGCATGGGCACCATGACATTCGGTGAAGTTGTTCGCTATTTTGTTGGTGAAGTAGGTATCGAAAATCAAAATGTCTATTACGGACCTTCGGGCAACCGTCTTGGTTATTATACCACACCTTGGGCTGGCGGCTGGAATGCCGATATGACATTTGACGGACAATATGTCTGGCAAGTGGATGTTGGCGGCGACAATGCAATTCACAAGCTCAATCCCAATACTGGTGAAGAACTTGGCGTCATTTCCGACCCCGATGCATACTGGGATGGCATTTCTCAGCGCGGTCTCGGTTACGATGCAGCTCGCGACGTGTTCTATGTTGGTGGTTGGAACGATAATGTTATCTACGAGATCAAAGGCGAACTATGGGACAACCCGGGCGAAATTCTTCGCGCATGGGGTGCACCTAGCTGCGCAGGTATCGCGTTCAATAACACTCGTAGAACAGTTGTTTTCATAACTAATGCTGCTACCAACGAGATTATCGAGTTCAATCCCGAAACTGGCACAATCGCCAACTATTTCGAGATCGGCTGGCTACCTTCATACGATTTCGGTGGTTGCGAATTTGACGCAGAAGGCAAACTTTGGTTCGTCTCGATGAACTATGAGCGTGCTTATGCACTCGATTGGCAGATTGGTGCTTATCCTGTTGGCATTGCAGTCTATCCTTCCGAACTCGCAATTCCACCACACGAATGTGCCGAAGTTGCTATCGTTACCAGCGGCAACAATCTTGCCGGCGAATACGATTTCGACCTTACCGTGTTCTTTGGTCCCGATGTGATTTACACCATTCCAGTTCAGCTTTCCATCGGCAAAACCCTTGCTCAGGGCTGGAACTTGCTTGCTGTTCCGTTCGCATGTGCACCCAACAACGTTGTCATGCAACTTGACGATGACATTGTTCCGTTCCACAACGAACCCGGCAACACAAACATCTACGCTTGGGATCCCACTCGCGGTATCTATGTAATTCCTACAGGCTTCGAGCGCGGCAAAGGTTACTATGTGAAATCTTGGACACCTGGCATCGTCGCCGATTTCTCGGGCGTGCCTTACTATGGCGATTTCACACAGACATTGCCTTACTATGCAGCATCCACCAACCCCGGTTGGAACCTTGTTGGCAACCCGATTAACGAGCCTATCGACTGGGATTATATCGTTGACGATCCTATTTTCGCTGGCATCATGCCCACCTACTACACAACCGGTGGCGCAAGCTACACACCCGGTTTCCCAGCAGGTGCCGATCAATTAATCAATCCACTCGAAGGTTTCTTCGTCATGTTGAACCCCGGTGCAACAGGCACACTTCCAGTTCGTCGCAACCATGGTCTTGCAGCCTTCGCGCGCGAAGTTGAAGTTGTCGAAGCCACCACTTCCACACCCGAATTCACCTCTCGTCTTTGCGTTGCTTCCGATGGCAACAACGATGAGTGGAACTATTTTGGTATTCGCGAAACCGCAACCGACGCTTTCGATGCAGGTTGGGACGCTCTTGTGCCTCCGATGATGGGTGTCAACAACTACGGCAATTTCTCCATCACAGGCGCCACACTCACCCGTGACATCAAAGGCATGATCACCGATGGTGCTTACAAGATGTGGACATTCAATGTTTCTGGCGTCACCAACGGCAGAAGTGTTACAGTGTCTTGGCCCATGGATCACACACCCAGCAGCAGTGATGCAGCACAGGGCATAAATCAAATCTATTCTGGCTATCGTCTTGAACTCGTCGATGGTTCCAATCACATCGATATGCGCACAAATTCGAGCTACACATTCACCTATCGTGGCACACGCACACTTTACATCATGGCTTACTACACCTATCTCGATGTTGAAGAGCGCAAATTGCCCGAAAAGATCACGCTTCTCGGCAATACTCCCAACCCGTTCAACGCGGCAACCGAAATTTCCTTCGCTTTGCCCAATGCCGAAAACGTTACGCTCGACATTGTCGATGTGTCCGGTAGAATTGTCAAAACGCTTACCGATGGCAAACTCGAAGCTGGCTCACACTCCATAGTGTGGGATGGCACGAACAGCACAGGTAGCGTAGTTTCGAGCGGCATTTACTTCTATCGCCTCACAGCTGGCGACACCGTAATCAACCGCAAGATGACACTCGTGAAATAATCCTGCATCTACGATGCAATTCAAAAAAACCGCCCGTAAGGGCGGTTTTTTGTTTGGATGCGAGAACGTGCTAATGGTTTTATTGCCATGTCACTGCGCCTACTATACAATCTTGTAAATTGCTTATGCATGGCATTGACAAAAACGTTTGTTACAAAAAAAACGTTGATATCTTAGCAATTTAGCAATTTAAAGGGGTGATTCGATGAAAGGAATCTTAACACTTGCAGTGCTGGCATTATTTGAGCTCTGTTTTGCGCAATGGAATGTGCAATTCACATGTAGTCTCGACGTTTATCCGCGAGTTTTTGGCGTGCACGCAGATGCTACAGACCGTTATGACGATGCATTCGATTTGCCGATACCGCCACCTATGTTTTTATTCTCGTGGTATTTCGCCATCGATGATGTGGACGCATCGCAATTGCGTCGTGACATTCGCCGTGCCGATGAAGCGCATGATTGGGTGCTTGTTGCGTATTGGCCCACAGGCACTACAGTATCACCGGTTACTTTCGTTTGGCACCCCGATTCCATACCGACGGCAGAAGGTAGCTTTTTCATCGACACCGATCCAACATTCTCAACTGCTCGAAACATGGTTTCCTCATCGTTTTTCACATTTGAGCCGCTGCCTGGCGCCCGTTCCGACACAGCGTTCATACGTTTCATACCTGCGGGTTCTGCTGTGCAAGTGCGAGGTGCGATTTCGCTTGCTGGGCTAGAAAACTTTTCGGGCACACAAGTAATTCTTGATGCAGAAACCACTTATACCGATTCGACAGGCAATTTTGTTTTTGCGGATGTCGATAATGGAACACATTTTTTATCGGCACTCGCGGCTGTTGATTCCTTTGAGCGCTTCGACACTGTGCTTTTTGTGGGCACAATGGATGTCGAACTAAACCGAACTTTGGCAAGGGTTTCTGCGCCCAGTACTCATTTGCCGCCATCGGCAGTAACTGCTTCGTACGGTACTTTTGCGCATTTTGTGCGTCTGTCTTGGGCATCTCCTTCCGAGAGTTCCATCGAACGTCTGTCTTATGATGATGGTTTTTTAAACGGCAGGAATTTCCGTTTTGCGACATTATCGATTGATAAAATTGGTGCGCTGTTTCACGTTACAACACCATTGCGCCTTTTGCGCGTGGAATACCTATACAGCATATCGCAGCCACACACCTGTTCTGTGCGCGGTTGGACTGGTGCTGACCCTGCGGAAACTATAGTTTCGACCACTGCAACGACACGCAACGGTTCGGGTTTTTTTGTGTTTGATTTTTCGGAGACCGGCGCCATGTTGACCGACGATTTTTTTGTTGAACTTTCGCCGTCAGCGACTGTTGATTCAATTTTTCCTGTAACCGATTCGATTTACGATGCGAGTGCCGACGACAATATTTTTGCGCATTTTGCTTCAGCGGGCAGCTGGGTAAATCTTGCTGACGCTGGTTATTCGCGGCACGTGTGGGTTGTGCGGGTTTACGTTTCCGACGAGAGCGGACGTGTGTTTTCCTTGCGCCCAGAAGAACTTGATGGCTACCGCATTTATCGCAGCACAGCGACTTTTCGCGATACAACAGCATCGGGTGTTTCGCTTGTAGCCACTGTCGCAGCATCCGACACAGTGTTTTTTGACAACACAGCTTTGTCACTGACGGATTACTATTATGCAGTTGTTACAGATTACACCGATGGCGCTTCGCCGATATCGGAGCTTGCGCGTGGCAGAAAAATCGCTGTTCGTCCTGCGGCAGATGCACTAATTCTCGACTGGAAAACGAGTTCTAGCGAAGCGGCATTTTTGCAAGAACGCATGCGCGATTATGCAGGTGCCTTGATAACCGTTCACCGCAGTGAGCCTTTTGAGCTTTTGGAGCATTTTGATTTGGCAAACTACAACTACCTTTTCATAGTATCGGATGCAAAGCCGAATGTTTGTCCCTATCTTTTTGCGAGGGATACTGCCGATTTGAACGCATTTCTTGTTTCGGGCAAATCATTTTTTGCCGAGGGAGTAGATTTTGCCGAATTTTTTGCCGAAAACTATCCAACACTTTTAGCACAAATGGGTGCATCCCAAACACATGCAGGGCACGATGGCGGTAATGTGCGCAGTTTATCCATTGCGGCGCCACTGCTTTTCGATTTGCCCGATACCACAACATTTGCCTATGCATTTGCGACCACAGCAGATTTTTCTGCAGATGAACTTGCCCCGTTGGCATCTTCACAAGTGCTGTTGCGTTCGCAAATTAGTGATCCAGCTTGCAATGTTTCGTCGGCACGCATGATTTTTTCGGAGCGGGCACATGGTGGCAACATTGTGTCGTCGATATATTTAGGTGCCATTACCGAAACGCCAGCGCGTAGCCAACTTTTCGCAGGCATCTTCTCAGCTCTCGACGTTGTAGCGCAAATCAACGAGCACAAACTACTTCCGCAGAGTGCAGATTTGCTTGCGTACCCAAACCCGTTCAACGCAGCGGTGAGCTTCATTGTGCCGTCATCGGCAAATGTTACGATACTCGACTTGGCAGGTCGCACAGTGGCAACTTTTAATGCGACTTCGTCCAAATGCGGGAGTGCACGCGAAATCATCTGGTGCCCGAGCGCCGAAAACGCTGCTGGGGTGTACTTTGTTCATGCCAATGGCGCAGATTTCAATGCAAACGGCAAGATATTGTTCATTAAGTAATTGTAAAATCGCGCGATGCGCAGAAATTGGCACATCGCGCAATACTATTTGCATTAATGGCTGTTTTGCGAAAGCCAGAAAAGTTTGTTTGGACAAAGTTAAAAAAACGCGAAAAAAACTTGCGCAAGGATTTTGCACAATTATATTAGTAGGACGGTGAAAATTTACGCATCGAGGAGGGAGATATGAGGCGCACTTTTGTTTTTGTATTGGCAGCGCTGTTTAGTTGTGTCGTTTTTGGCACCAACATAGAAGACGAATTCGGAGCGAGACCGCTTGGCATGGGTCGCAGCTTTGTTGCTGTTGCCGATGACGGTTATGCTTCGGTTTGGAACCCGGCTGGCATGGATTTCTTCAAAGATCGCACGCTTACCGGCATGTTTTCTCGCCTATATTGGGGCATTGACGGCGACGCGATTGGGCAAGGGTTTCTTTCTTACACCCACCATTTCGACGGCTTTGGCTCGACAGGTCTTTCTGTAACACAGCTTTTTAGTAATTTGTGGTATGAAACACGCGTAACGCTCGGTTACAGTCGTGTCATCGGTCACAAATTTGGTTTCGGCGTAAATGCCAAATTGCTGCGCAATCAGGTAAACCTAAACAATGCCACTTACGAGCCACAGCCCGGTGACGAAGACCATGGTATAGTCGATCCACGTGATGACCCATTCTTCAATAGCTATGGCAAAAACAAAATGGGTTTCACTGCCGACGTTGGCATGATGTATAAAATGACCGACAAATTTACCCTTGGTCTCATGGCGGCAAACCTCACGCAACCCGACATGTCTTTCGCGAGCGTTGGCGAAGCCGGCACCGAACCCATGTCCATACGTGTTGGCGCATCGTATCTCATCCGCGACAGGCTCATGCCCACTTTCGATGTGCGCTATCTCAACGATGGCGATGTGAACGGCAAGAAAATTATTCGCCCGCATGCGGGTGTCGAATATTGGCTTTCCGGGAAAAATATCGGCTTGCGCACGGGCATTAACCCCGAAGAATACGCGTTTGGTTTCTCATATCGCTCGCGCAAATCCCTCGATTTGCAAATCGATTACGCGTTTATCTATCCGCTCTCAGATGTTCGCCTTACAGGCGCTACAAGTCACAAACTCTCGGCAACTTTGCGCTTTTTGCCACCGCCCAAGCCACTTTTCGACCTTGCGCTCAAAACCTCAAACATGAGTGTTTACCCGCAGAATGCCATTATTGGCGAGGCTATTTCGGTGCGTGCACTTGTCGAAAACCTTGGCGAACGTGAAGTTAGCAATTATCGAGTTTCGTTATATTACGAAGATCCCGAACAGGGCTGGGTTTTGGCTGCTCCAGTCAAAAAGCTTGATGAGACACTTCCTGCCGGCGGCACAAAAGAAGTCGAGTGGAACTGGATTTCTTCCAAAAAGGGACACTACCAATTTTTTGCAAGCGTCGATGACGACGCCATTGCAGTGCCGAAGCTTCATGGCGAAATCGACGAAATCGACGAGGGCAACAACACTGGTTTCGTAGAATTCACTGTTTTCCCATTGCCCGAAGGCGAGGTGGCACCTGTCGAAAACAACCTCGAAATAGCACAAGTTACGCTCATTCGCGAAGAAGAGCCGATTGTGCCAGTTGTGTTCTTCGACCCCAGCGAATACCGTGTTGACGAGCGTTTCCACCGTTTCATTGATGTTATCTCCGATCGCCTCGAATCCAACCCCGACGTAAACGTTTCGCTGCGAGGCTTCTACAACACCGAATCCGATGGCGATATCTCCGAACTTGGCGACAAGCTCGCCGACAATCGCGCGAAAGCTGTGCGCTCTGTTATGTTGCGTTTTTCTCCCGAAGTGCGCGATCGCGTTACTGTAGAGTCGCTTCAGGCATACGATGCAGCATATAGCCGCGCTGGCAAATCCGTCGAGCACCTCGATGAGGACAAACCACGCGCCGAAGCAGAAAACCGCCGCACAGAGCTTCGCACTTCGGTCAAAGGTTTTGAAAGCTGGGAACCCATTGTGTTCTTCGACAAAGGTTCTGCCGAAGTTGCGCCAAATGCTTTGCAAATTCTTCGTCAGGAAGCCGATAAAATCAAAAAGGTTATGGAACGCAACCCAGAAGTCATCTTCCTTATCGAAGGCAATGTTACAAACGACGAGGCTTCCACAAAGCTTGCATTTGACCGCGCATACAATATAAAACAGGCGCTTGGCAACATTCTCGGTGAAGATTTTGTCAAACGTTACTCGCGCCGTATTTTCATACACGGCAATACCGACAATTACGCCGACCGCGGCAAAGCGAAAATCGGCATTAGCGGCGAATCACTTATCTTCCGCCCGATGGAAGGCAAGTGGGCAGCGAAAGATTATGAGCTTCAACAAGATCAAATGAACTTTGTCAAAATCAAATCGCACGTCGAAGCCGGTGTCGATAGTTATACTGTTGCCATCGTCGATGATGAGGGCAAACCGTTCCGCGTGCTTGCACAAGGCACGGGCACCATACCTTCCGGTGTGCCTTGGGACTGGCGCGATGAAAACGGCAACCTCATAAACCCAAAAAGCAAATACTATGTGCGTATGGACATCAAAGACCGTCTGGGACAACGTTTTAACACAACTTCAGAGCCTATCACAGTCAATGTGAAAAAACGCCAGCAAGAGGTCGAGACACTTATCATCGTCCAGTTTATTTTCGACGAGGACATCTCCAGCTCGAAATTCCTCGAATCGCGTGTTGAATATATTGCGCGCAAATTCATCGAAAAGGCACTCGAGCCGAAAAAGAACATGTCGGCAGTGGTGTCTGGGCATACCGACGTAATCGGTATGGACTTCCGCAATCGTGAACTTTCACAACAGCGCGCCAAAAAACAATACGATAACCTTCGTCAGTATCTTGTTTACCTTTTGGGCTTGTCGTCGCAACCCGAGCTTGATAGGTGGCTTGCCGAACACAAAACTACACTCACCTACAAAGGTTATGCCGATGCAAGTCCTTATGTGATAACCAAATGGGATGATGATAAGCTCACTCAGAAGATTATGGGCGAAAACAAACTCCCCGAAGGTCGTACTATCAACCGTCGCGTTATCATCGAATTTTTCACCGACAAAGAAGGCGAGCAAAAAGTCGAAAAAGACAATGTTCCGCCTCAATCAATGCGCTAAGTGCCTTATATTTATCTCAAAACCCGCCGAGAGGCGGGTTTTTTATTGGTGTTTCAATCTAGTCCAAGATCTAACTGGACAAATTCCTGCGCTGATTTGCCAACAAACATTTTTATTTTCCACAAGTCAATCAGGATGATTATCCTAAGGTGATCAATGAATGGCGCATCGCATTTTTGCAAAATGTACCCAGCAAATCAAAGACTCATGTCGATTCGATGGTTGATGCAAAATTGCAAGTTGTGAACGGTTCTGTGCCATTTCTAAATCGTGGCTCTCCAAAATTACATTATACCGTTATAAATAATGGCAATTTTGTCTCAAATTAATGACGCAATTTTTGTCGAAAACGCATGCTGTGTGCGGGCAAAAAGTTTTTTTGTGAAAAGAATGTTTTTTGTATATATTGTGATTAACAAGGAGGATTCAATGATTTTTCGTAAATCCATGTTTTTTGCAATGATTCTGTGCTTTATGAGCGTTTCATTTGCCACTATCCCAAAAACTTTCAACTATCAGGGCAAGCTTGTGGATGGTTTTGGCGTAGCAATAAACGGTGAACACGATGTTATGTTTGAGATTTTTGCTGCTGCTTCGGGCGGCACTGCCCTGTGGACTGAAACACATGAAGATGTTATGCTCGAACATGGGCTTTTCGCGGTTATTCTTGGCAGCATCACACCGCTGACTGTGGATTTTTCGTCTGGTGCATATGTGCAAATAACTGTCGATGGCGCGACACTAGTGCCACGCATGGCTTTGTCGAGCGTGCCTATGGCAATGCGCGCAGCAATTGCCGATAGCGTTGCCGGCGGAAGTTCGAACACATGGCTTATCACCGGCACAGACATGACATCTGTGCCAACTGGTAATGTGGGTATTGGCATAACACCACCTCTTTACAAGCTACACGTTGTGGCATCGGACGATGACGCTGTGGCAAAATTCACAAATACATCAGGTCTCAATGCCGCCGCAGTGCGCGCTGAGGCAAACGCAACCGATAATTTTGGAGTGGGCATAATCGCTACCGGCGGCAAAGTTGGTTCCATAGGCACAGTGCAACCCGTTGGCGAAGGTGAATATACCGGTATGCGCGGCGAAGTTTCGGGTGGCAGTGGAATAAATTATGGCGTAGTTGGCATAGGGCAATATGGCGGTGACGACAATTACGGCGGACACTTCACCGCCAAAAGCGGCACAAATGCCATAGCACTTTACGCAACTGCAACCGAGGGCATCAATAATTGGGCAGCATATTTTGCTGCAGGCGACGTGAACATATCTGAAGACCTTTACGTTCTCGGTGGCATACACGATGGCACCAGTTTTGGCACCTTAGGGCAAGTTCTCACGTCCACGGGCACTGGTGTGGAATGGGTTTCGGGTGGGGCAGGCACCGATAACGATTGGGCGTATTCATCTGGTTCCGATTTGACGGGCGATATCTATCACATGGGCAATGTTGCAATCGGTGTGAACCCTGCAATTGAAAAGCTTCATGTGCGCGGTGGTAGTGCACGTTTCGAACATGCCGCCGACTCCGCAATGATAAAACTTTTTCGTTCCGCCCCCGATTATTTGACATCGTGGAAAGGTTTTGGCATAGGTGTTGAAGCATCTGCTTCTGCTGTAGGTCAATTCTTCATTGGCGACTACGGCACAAATACTGGCGGGCTTATGTCGAAGCGCATTGTCATCGGCAATGCTGGCAATGTTGGTATTGGCACCGAAACACCTTTACGCAAATTGCACGTTGGTGGCGATTTGCAAGTAGAGGGCAAGTTTTTCGATTCTTTCGCCGATTCGGGTGAATACGGCGATGCGCTCATTTCTTCGGGCATGGGCACTATGTGGTCGCCGAGTGCATGGCTGCGCGGTGCCGACTTTGCATATACTGCCGGATCTGAAAGTGAAGTAACGCGCGTCGTCATCGAGGACGATGGCGACATGAAAATTCGCGGTGGCGGTTTGGTTATCGGCAACATGGCGGGTGTATTACTCGAGGTTATCACCTGGACCGATAGCACAAGAGAAATCCCCGATGGCGGTTGCCCTGGCGGTGATTGCGCATCTGATGGTTATGCGGACATATCGCGCAGCCTTTCGGGTATTGTTGGCACCATTAGCGATGTCGAAGTTATGGTAAGTATCGAACACACTTACGATTATGATCTTTCGATATGGCTTGTTAGCCCTGAAGGCACCATAATTTGTCTTTCGAGCCACAACGGCGATTGGGACGACAATTACACGCACACACGTTTCTCCGACGATGCAACTATTTCGATTGTTTACGGGTTGGCGCCATTTACAGGCACATATTTACCCGAAACAGCCCTCGAATTGCTCGAAGGGCAAAACCCGAACGGTACTTGGAGTTTGCGAGTTTGCGATGCTACTGGTGGCGAAGTCGGTGGCATAACCGAGTTTCGTCTTTTCTTGCGTGTGTCCGATCTCGACCCTGGCGTGGGTGATGCACTTGTCTCGGGCAAACTGGGAGTGGGCACAGCAGCACCTACGCACAAACTCACAGTTAGCGGAAACGCAAAAATAACAGGTGCACTTACCACATCTGGCATCACTTATCCCACAGCAGACGGCACAGCCGGACAAGTTCTTTCCACTCGCGGCGATGGAACGACACAATGGATCGATGCAGGTTTGGGTGTTCGCACGCGCACTGTAGTTCTTTCGCCTGCATATCCGGGTGTTGTGCCAGTGAACTGCAATCCAACATACGGCAACGTTGTCTTTACGCTTGGTACCGAAGAACTTCCGCCTTACGAAAACTTTTATCAAGTGGAGGCAATGACCGGTTACAGCGATCAAGAATACTGCGTTAACGTCTGCTATCATCCAGGTTTACCGTTCTCGCGTCTTGTTCGTATCGATATTAACTACCAAACATCCGACTGGACCGTCCTCAACGCGAGCGTGTGCGTTTTAGTTGAGGATCAGGACGGCAACATGGTTGCACAGGGCGATCACCATGCCAATATGCTCTGGTCGATTTATCCGTGGAACACAATTGGTGGCACAGATTACTCGCAACTGTCCTCAGGCGAGAAACTATTTTTCCGCATATTGCTTCGCTCCGATAGCGGCGGTAGATTTGCCCGTGTTGGCGACATCACACTTGTTTTCGAGGAATGATTTTTGCCGATTTGATTGCTTGCAAATCGGTTATGAAATGTGTTTGTCGAGGCTTAGTGCC
>CAYUDB010000056.1:0-13480 GCA_964443405.1 uncultured bacterium
AAAATTTGCTTTTCAAATGACTTGAAATAACTTGCTAACAAACGGAGGTAATTTGGTGAAAAAAGTTTTGTTCGCACTAGTAATTGCAGCAATTTCATCGGCAACATTTTGCCAAATGTGGTCGGTCGCTCATCCCGAAAATGCTGCTTCGGGCGTTGCAAACCCTGCATTTTACGGAACTTATGAAGGCACAATGTTTCAAACTATGCTTTCGGGTCGCAAATTTGGCGACGACACAAGAAACACTGTCAAAAGCACGCTAGCCATGCAGTTTTTGAATTTTGGCGTCGATTTTTACGATGAAGACGATTATAACCTGTGGTGGGCATTATCTGCGGGTTCGAGAGGTGGCGGCATAGGTTATAGAAGTGATTATCATTATCTTGGCGAAACTCGCCAAGTCGATTGGACATTGGGGCTTTATTCGCGATTGGCACGTTGGCTTTCGTGGGGTGCTGTTTACGCCGATGCGGCAAAGGAATATCGCGCAGGGCTTGCAGTGCGCCCTGGTTTCGAAAACGTGACGCTGTTTTCCGATTTTGTGCTCGATGATGACCTTGAATATCAAAATAGTATTGTAGGTGCCGAAATAATGCCCACGCGCGGTGTGTATTTGCGCGGCAATTACGACATCGAAAACGAAGGTGCTTGGCTCGGTTTGCGTTTCGATTTTGGACATACATCGGTTTCGGCTTATGCCGACGACAAATTCGAAAATTTCGATGCGGGTATAACTTTTGCCGAAAAGCGCTTCGCCTCACCTACGCGTTTTAAAGCGAAAAATGTAAAACTCACACTTGCTGGCGCGTATCCCGAAACTCCCAAAATGCTTGGTAAAAATAGTTTCCGTCGTCTTGCCGCAGATTTGACGCGCCTTTGCGAAGATAATGCCACCGAGAAAATCATCATCAAGCTCGAAAGCCCTGCTTTAACCATTGCCCAGCTCGAAGAAATTCGCGGAATTTTCGAGAAGTTTAAGGCACGTGGTGGTAAAATCATCATTTTCGCCGAAGAACTTGGCAATGGTGGCATGTATTTCGCATCCATTGCCGATGAAGTGGTTTTGCCACCTGCTGGCGGCATAAATTTCTGCGGCATCGGTGCCCAAAGCGCGTACTACAAAGGTTTGATGGACAAAGTTGGTTTGCGCTTCGATGTGGTTCACATTGGCAAATTCAAAACAGCTTTCGAAAATTTCTATGCCGATTCTATGTCGGCGGCAAACAGGCAAGAAATTGCTGAAATTCTGTCACACATCGACACATTGCTTACAAACGGTGTTGCCAAAAGCAAAAATGTAACTGTCGAAAAGGTTCGCAGTTGGCATGCAAAAGCACCTATGCACGCAGATGTGGCAGTTGCCGAAGGTTTGGCAGACACGATTCTCTACTGGGATGAGTTTGAAAAATATTCGGGCTGGAACAAAGCCACGAGCTTTGCACATTACACAAACGAGCGCGATGAAGCGAAAATCGAATGGAGCGAGCCACCTTGTATTGCTGTCATTCCCATCGAAGGGTCGATAATGAGCGGAAAGTCTTCTGGCGGCGGGCTATTTTCGTCGAAAACCGTTGGCGACAAATCTATGGAAAAAATCATCGCCCGCGCGCAAAAAGACCCAAACATTAAAGGCATAATTTTACGCATCGATAGTCCCGGTGGCAGCGCTTATGCCTCCGATTTGATTTGGCATGCAGCACAAAACGCCAAAGAGAAAAAGCCCATCTGGATTTCTATGGGCAGTGTTGCCGCAAGCGGCGGATATTACATTGCTGCAGCAGGCGATTCAATTTTCGCCGACCGCACAACGATAACTGGTTCGATAGGTGTTGTTGGCGGCAAGCTCACTTTTGGCGGGCTTTACAATAAGCTAAACGTGCGCAACGAGACAATATCGCTTTCGCCCACTTTCAACACGTACTCGCTTGTCGATACTTTTTCGACATTACAGCGCGAACTTGTGCGCAAGAGCATGGAAGGTTCTTATGCTTTGTTCAAAAACCGTGTTCTCGCCAATCGCAAAAATCTTACTGCCGACAGCCTCGAAGATTTGGCACAAGGCAAAGTGCATGTTGGTGTCGCGGCACTCAATAACGGTCTTGTGGACGCAATAGCGCCACTTATTGAAGTGGAACGTCGTTTTGCTAAGCATCTTGGCATCGAAAACCGTTACGACATCAAAATGTTGACACCTTACAACACATTTGATTTCATGGGTATGCTCGATGAGATGTCACTTTTGCCATCTTGGGCGCTTATCTCGCGTGACATTGATTTTGCGCAAAACGTTTCGCGCGAAAATGTTTTTGCAGTAATGCCTTATTTCATTACCATCGAATAAGTATTGCACTTGTGCAAATGGCTACGCCGCACAATTGCCACATCGACGGCATTATTTACGCTGCGAGCGCAAAGTTTGCTGAAATCCCCCTATCATGGGGGATTTTTTTGTGATCGTTTTTGAGAAGGCGTCGATATCTGCGCAAAAGTATTCAGATGTTTTTAAAGGATTTTGTCTTTATTAAGGTGCCAGTGGCGACACAAAAGAATTGAAAAGTTGAGAGCGGGTGTTATTTTGTGCGCATGGCAAAAATGCGTGAAATTGTTTGGGGGCTATATGATTTTGCCGACACAATGTTCTCGATGAATGTGGTGTCGCTTTATTTTCCGCTGCTCGTGGTGAGCGATCTTGGCGGACGCGATTTTCACGTGAGTTTTGCCAATTCGTTTTCGCAGGCAGCAGTGATCTTTGCAGCCCCACTTTTGGGCACATTTTCGGATAAAACTGGTAAACGCATGCCTTATTTATGGATAACGGCGCTGTTATGCATAGCGGCAACAATTGGTATTGGTATTTTTGCAAAACAATCGATGCTTGTAGCAGTGCTTTTATGTTTTGGTTTTGCGAATTTTTGTTACAATTTGTCGCTCACTTTCTACAATGCGCTTTTGCCACGTGTTTGTGCATCGGAGCGCTGGGGTTTTGTATCGGGGCTTGGCACAGCGTTGGGCTATGTCGGTTCGATTGTGGGGATGATTTCGGTCATGCCATTTGTTACGGGCGAGCTTTTTGGACTGCGCATTTTTTCCGAGAATTTTGGTCGAGCGCAAGCATTTTTGCCTACAGCGCTGCTTTTTGCGGCATTTGCGCTGCCCACTTTGCTATATTTTTCTTTCGACGAGCGGAAAACCAAATATCCTGCCGATGATTCTTCTTCGGGTTCGCTTACAAAAATTTTTGCGGCATTTCGTGATACAAAAGCTTTTCCGGGTGTGCGACGTTTTGTTGTAGCGCGTTTATTTTATCAAGAAGGTGTGGAGACGACAATTGTTTTCATGGGCATTTTTGCGAAGAAAGTCATGGGCAAAACCGATGGGCAGATAATTTCGTTTATGGTTTTGGCTACTGCGGCGGCAGTTTTGGGTTCGTGGGCGATAGGCAAGATTTCCGACAAAATTGGGCATCACCGCACACTGATGGCGGTTTTAGTTGCGTGGTTTGTGGGTTTATGTGTTTTGGGTTTTTATCCACGTGCGTCGATTTTTTTGCCGGCGGGTTGTTTTTTGGGTATAGCGCTCGGCGGAGTGTGGACTTGCACGCGCCCGTATTTGTTGCAACTTGCGCCAGCGCATTGCGAGGGGATGATTTTCGGTTTATATTCGCTTTCGGGCAAAGCGGCAGCAGTTTTCGGACCACTACTATGGGGCGGTGCTGTGCTTTTGTTTTCGAGCTTTGGAGAAAAAGTATCTTATTGTGCCGCAGTCATATCCATGGCGCTCGTCATTGCAATAGGAGCGATTATTCTTCATCCAAATCGCAAATTATTCATCGCTGGGTAAGCTTTTTGAGATCTTTGCTAGTGTAGGCGCCGTAGGCGCTTCAAAAACACGCCACGCGTGTGCGCAATTGTGTTGCTAGAAATCGAAGGTGTCGCCTGGAGAAAGGATGACGGACTTTTGTGGGGGTATTATTTTGTCGGCAAATTCTTGCGCATCGGCTTCGATAACCTTGAAGGTGTTGTAGTGCATCGGGATGACAACTTTTGCGTTTAGTAGTTTAGCCGCATATGCCGCATCGTCGGCGTCCATGGTGAAATTGCCGCCAATGGGTAATAATGCCACGTCGAGTGGATAGCGTTCACCGATAAGTTTCATGTCGCCGAAAAGCCCTGTATCGCCTGCGTGGTAAAGGCGCTTGCCTTCGGCTTCGAGGATGACACCCGAAGGATTGCCGGCTGGGATAAGCTTTTCGCCATCAGTTATGGTAGAGCCGTGCAGTGCTTGGACAAAGCGAATTATGCCAAAATCAAAAAGCCTGCTTCCGCCGATGTGCATTGGGTGAGTTTTGGCACCTTTGTGTGAGCAATAGAGCGCAAGTTCGTTTGGTGCAACGAGCAATGCTTTCGATCTCATCGCGATGTCAACTGCATCGCCGAGATGATCGCCATGACCGTGCGTTACGATTATGTAATTTGGTGAAAGATGCTTTGGTTCGCAACAAGCTTTAGGATTGCCAGTTAGAAAAGGATCGATAAGAATGCACTTCGACCCCATGAAGATCTCGAAACCCGAATGCCCCAAAAACCGCAAACGCGCCATTTGCACCTCCTTTTCGCTTTTCGCACAAAAATAGTAACGAATTTTCAAATGTCAACCCCAACCTTTCGTCAACTGCAGCATCTTTTTTTGGAAATTATTTAGCAATTGCCAATTTTAGCGCAGCAAAACTTTGCATTTCAAATTGAGTAATGAAGCGGACGTATAAAAAATTAAATGAAATTCGATAAGTGACACCATTTCATAATTCAGGAGAATTTGGCAGTGAATTGGAAAATTTGTTCGAACAAAAACCACCGAACTTTCGCTCGGTGGCTTTGTAATGTAGAAGTTTCTGCAAAATGCAACGTGCGCTTTGGCAAAAAGCTTTTTGGAGTAGGCACGGTGCTATTTGGTAGCGAGTTTTGGCACCACTTTGATAGTGACCGCTTTGGTGAGATATTTGTTTGCCACACGCATGATGTCGGCTTTGGTAACTTTGCGAATTTCAACAGGATATCTGTCGGAATAATCGACGCCGTAGTCGTAGAGCACGTTCAAACCAGCGTCGGTAACAAGGTCTTCCTGCTTCTCTTTTGAGAAAATATACATTTCGGAAAGTGCGTTTGTTATTGTGGTAAGCTCTTTCTCATCGAAAGCACCTGTGCGCAATTTTTCGACCTGTGCAAACATGATTTTCTGAACTTCATCGACATTTTGAGGGGAAGTTTGGGCGAAAACCCGGAAATCTCCGCCGTACATCTTGCCCGAATATCCAGCTGAGGCAATGTAAACCAAATCACGTTCACCGCGCAAAGCCACAGGCAACCAGCCAGAAAGTCCACCAGTGCCCGAAAGCAATGCCGCAGCTGCACTTAAAGCCCATTTGTCTTCTTCGTTGCGGCTATCGGCGGCGCCATAGCCTATGATGAGAACATATTGCGATCTATCAACTTCCTTAATGTAAACAGTATCTTTTGTGGGCAACGCTACTGTAGGTATTTTGCCCAAAGCATCGGTGCCCGATTTGATATTGCCAAAACGTGCAGCGAGTTTTTTCTCCATTTGGTCGATGGTGAGCGGACCTGCCATCGATATGACCATGCGCGATGGATGCACAGTTTTTGTCCAGTAATCTTTTGCGCGTTCGGCGGTGAGCTTGGTAACTGTTTCTTCGTAACCGCTTGTGGTGCGTGAATATGGATGCGATGCGTAAAACTTTTCATTGAAGAAGTTGAAAGCATCGGTTGCCCAGCTGCTTTTGCCTTGGGCTATTTTTGCAAGCTGGAATTCGAGCAATTTGCGCTCGGAATTTTTCGGGAAAATGGGGTTCAAAATCATCTCAGAAATGAGATCTAAGCCTGCGTCCACATCTGATGCGACAAAATTGCCGGTAAGATACATTGTGTGACTGCCCGCTTGTGTTTGAATCGAGAGCGAGAGTTTGTCCATTTCGAGCTGCAATTTTTCGAATGTGGGATATTTCTTAGTGCCTTCGGCGAGGTAATTGCCAGTGAACTCCGCAAGACCTGCATATTCTGTAGGTTCGTAAATGGCGCCACCAAGAACATAAACTGCCATATCCACTGTGGTTTGAGTGGGGTTTTCGGCGAGAACAAGGCGAATACCGTTTGGTAATTTCTTTTCGATAAATTTGAGCGGTTTTGATTCGGTTTTGTTGGCGACATCAACGGGCAATTGTGCGCCTATGGGCTTTACCACAACGCTCACCATGTGTTCGGGCACGAGATACTTTTGCGCTACCCGTTTGACGTCTTCGGGCGTTACGCGTAGAATTTGGAGCAGGTAGAAATCGTAATAGAACGGTTTGCCAGTGCTGACAAAATTGTGCAGTATATTCTCTGCCATGTCATCGACTGTTTCGGTGCCGCGTTTGAAACCTTTGATGAGATACTGCTTTGCCCAATCAACCTCTTGAAGCGTGACGCCTGTAGTTTTAATTTTGTTTAGTTCATCCCAAATTGCGTCAAAAATTTTATCGCGGTTTTCATAATCGAAAGAGCCCGCTATGGCAAATTGTCCGCGTTCGCGCTCATTTTCGCCCGAATAAGCTGTAATCGAGTTCATAAGCGGGTTATCGTTCTGCACAAGGCGCAAGTCGAGGCGAGATGTTTGCACTCCCGAAAGAATCATGCCCAAAACGCGCAAAGCTGGCAGATCTTCGTGCCCGTAGTATTGCGTGGGGAAACCTATGCGCAAATTCGAAACCTGAACATCCATTTCGGCTTCGGCATAACGTGCCGCTGCTGGCAATGGCTCTTCGGGCATGGGCGGTTCGTTTACGCGCACGCGTTTCCAGTCGCCAAATAAGGAATCTACAAGAACTTTGGCGCGGTCGAGAGTTAAATCGCCGGCAATGGCAAGCACTGCATTGTTTGGCGCGTAACGTGTGCGATAGTAATCCAAAACATCGTCGCGAGTGTTTTGCACAAACAACTCGGCATAACCGATGGTTGGAATCTTGTAAGGGCTTATTTTATAATAAGTTTCGTTGTAAAGCTTCCATAGCACACGACCAGGCTCTTCTTCGCCCATGTAAATTTCTTGTGTGATAACTCCTTTCTCACGTTCCACTTCAGAGGGTTCGAACGCGCACATTGTAACATTTTCGTGTAACATGGCAAGTGCTTCGGCAAAATTCTTTGATGGTCCGCTAAAATGATACACTGTAACATCTTGTGTGGTATAAGCATTTGTCGAAAGCGATAATGTTTGGGTCATTACCTTGTAATACTGTTCTGGGTGAACTGTTGTTGAGCCACCCGAGACAAGGTGTTCACAAAAGTGAGAGAGTCCCGCGCCGAGATACTTACCTTCTTGTGCGGCGCCTGTTTTGATAAGTATGTGTGCTGCAGCGAGTTGCACTGTATGATTTTCCCAAAAAACCACTTCGAGTCCATTGTCAAGCGTCCAGTGATGAACGGGTGGGCGCGTGATTATGGAATCGGGCACCCATGTTTTGAAAATAGGCAAGTCTTCCGCTGCAAAGGTGGCACTAAAAATAGCGCATACCGCGAAAGCAAGCCAAAAAACCTTCTTCATCGAAACCCCCTTTATCGGTTTTTGTTGTGTTCCTATATAGTTAAAAAAACGTGAGTGTCAAAACCAAATTTGTTGCATCTGTTCGAATATACAGACGCTATTTTTGCAAAAATGTTTCATCATCCTTGAAATTTTCAAAAAAGGCGCTAAATTTAAACGAAATTTGATTATGAGAAAAAGTATTACCACATTGTTTATGCTCTGCGCGGGTTTGTGCTGCGCAATTTTCGGTGCAATAGCGACGTGCAAACCCGCTTTGCCGAAAATCGGCAATACCAACACTATCCACGCTCATGTGGCACACACTGGGCGTTTAAAACTTTGTGTTCACATGCACAAAGTTATGCTCGGACGACTGGGTTCTCGCGTGGAACGTGTGATAGATTTTGAATATGAGAATACCATACTCGTGTTCGAAGGTGGCGACTTCACATGCGATACTTGCGAGAGTTTGGCTGAAAATACCGATCTGCCGTTAGTACCGCCGTTTAGCCACAAAAAAGACGAACACAAATCTACGCATGTTATTGCCAGCACATGCAATTTCTTAAAAAATAACCACCACACAAGTTCCCAAACTGACGACTCGACACCGACATGGTGTTTCGGGCACACAATTCGACGATGCCGCTCTCCCTCTCGCGTTGTAGTCTGACAATCGAACTTCAACTACAACAATTAATTATGGAGTAAAACATGAACTGGGATACCGGCAATACTGGCTTTATGCTGCTTGCCACAAGCCTCGTCATGCTCATGACGCCCGGCTTAGCATTTTTCTATGGTGGTTTGGTTGGTCGAAAAAATGTTCTTGCCATTATGATACAAAGCTTTGTATCCATGGGCTGGACGACTGTTTTATGGTTCATTTGCGGTTATTCACTTTGTTTCAGCGGTGGAGAAGGTGGCATAATCGGCAATTTGAACCAAGCATTTTTCATGGGTATCGACAATACTACTGTAACACCCATTAATAATTCTATCCCATTGTTTGTTTTCATCGCCTACCAGATGATGTTTGCGATAATCACGCCTGCGCTTATCACCGGTGCATTTGCGAACCGCATACGATTTAGCGCATACATGATATTTCTCACACTTTGGATGTTGTTTGTTTACTTCCCAGTTGTGCACATGATATGGGGTGGCGGTCTTTTGGCAGAATGGGGTGTGCTCGACTTCGCAGGTGGCATTGCGGTTCATGCTATTGCAGGTTTTGCTGCTTTGGCATCGGTGTTTTTTGTTGGGAGACGCAATGTTGAAGATCATGGTCCGCATAGCATTCCTCTTGTGGCACTTGGAACTGGTTTGCTTTGGTTTGGCTGGTATGGTTTCAATGCCGGCAGTGAATTCGCTGTAGATTCTGTTACCGCACAAGCATTTATCAACACTGATACTGCCGCATCTTTCGCAGCCGTAACATGGATGGTTATCGATTGGGTTTTGGGTAGAAAGCCAAAATTCATAGGTCTTTTGACAGGTGCAGTTGCAGGTTTGGCGACGATTACGCCTGCTGCGGGTTATGTTACAATTGGCAGTGCAGTGCTTATTGGTATTGCGGCTGGCATAGTGTGTTATCTTGCAGTCACTTTGAAAAACAGGCTCAAATGGGATGACGCCCTCGATGTTTGGGGTGTGCATGGTATTGGTGGCGTGTTTGGTGTTATCTGTCTCGGCATATTCGGCTCGACGATGGTTAACAGCGCGGGCGCCGATGGTCTTATTTACGGTGGTGCAGACTTTTTCTTCAAAGAGCTTGTGGCGGTTTTCGTATGCTCAGTTTATGCGTTTGTTTTCACCTATGGTGCACTTTGGGGCATTTCGAAGTTCATGCCGGTGAAAGTTACGCCTGCTGAGGAAAACATGGGCTTGGACGAAGTTTTGCACGGCGAACAAGCTTACCTATAAGGAGATAGTGAATGCACAAAGTCAAACTAATAATAACTATTATTCTTGGCATCTGTATAGCAGCGCAAGCACAAGAATTCAAAATTGGCGCCGATTTCGTCTCGCGCTATGTTTGGCGTGGCATAGATTTCGGCAATTCGGCAGCGGCACAACCTACGCTCAGTTTTTCGTGGAATAATTTCACAATTGGTGAGTGGGCATCATATTCGTTTTCTGCCGAATCATTTGCAGCCGACGAGAACGATAGATGGCTATCCTCTTCCATATCAACGCCTTTCGGAACTTTTGCACCTACATTGAACGACTACTATTATCCAAATGCTGGTGGCAAATTTTTCAATTTCGATGGCGATGGAGAAGGTGCACACGTTCTCGAAGGTGTTTTGAGCTATTCGGGTGTTGAAGGTTTTCCCATTGGCATAACCGCCGCTTACAATTTTCACAATGATGTGGATAATTCTGCATATTTTGAGCTATCATACCCAGTTGCAGTAAAAGAAACTAATGTTTCTGTGTTCATGGGTTTTGCAACAGGTTCGAGCGCATGGTATGGCATAGCGAGCGATAATCCGCAGATGATAAATTGTGGAATTGCGGCGAGCAAGACCATAGAGATAACCGATAAATTCAGTGTGCCGGTGGGTGTTGGGCTTACGATAAACCCTTATGCCGAAAAAGCATATTTGGTTTTTAAGGCTACAATATAATTGCACATGCACGGGGCATCGAAAGGTGCCCCGTAAAAAATTACCTGAATTTAATTAATCCAATTGTCTGTTTTTTTATCTTTGTAGAGCGCTGTTTATTTTATATTGCTTTCTTAACTAGGATAGAATATTTTGTAGTGAGGGTTGATATTTGTTGCAGAAATGGATTATTTTGTGGCGTGGTTAATAAACTAGGCAAGAAGGCGCAGAACTAAGCAAAAAAATCATAAAGAACTTAACTTCACAAACTTGTCTCAAACAGCTGATTGCAAAATATCCACGCGGATTTACCTCGATCACTGCAAAAGTCTTGAGGAGCATCGTCAAGCAGAGCACAAAATGTACGTTGAGAAATTGACTTATATTTCTGGTGGTGGACTGGGCTTGTAGCTGGTGATAATAAAGGATTTTCTCGGTGGCAAGTTTGTTGCAGGATATTTTGTGCCAGTGTTCTGGCTCTGTTTTGGGTTTAGCCTCGTGTCCATAACGGCGGCGTCGTTGTTCGCTATATATGGCATTGAAAGCGCACGCAAGAACGTGGACGCATTCTATTTACGCGGCGAAAACATCGCTGACGCAAGTGCGGAGCCGCTATTAGATAGCATTATTACTATTTGCAATGTGCTTTCGCTAATCTTTGTGTTTTTGGGCATAATTGCAATGGCAATTTTTGTGTTTGTAAACATAACCATTTAGGAGGCAACGAAATGGGAGATAAGAAATCACCACAAAAAGGGTTGATAGCTAACACGGCACCACAACAACCGCCGTCGCAAACTCCGCAATCTACACCGGCACCCAAAGAGCCGAAACCAACAAAAAAATAGCTGTCAGATAATGCTCATAATTTTATGATGGCGAACACTAAATTTTTTGCGAAAAGCGCGCACTTTTTGCTAAGTGAGTGCTTTTTTATTGCACTTTTTCTCACAAAGTGTATCTTGTGCGCATAAATTTTCCGGAGGGTATATGTCCGACGTTAAAAAAACACCGTTCTACGACAAGCACGTATTGCTTCACGCTAAGGTCGTTGACTTTGCGGGTTACAAAATGCCGATGTTCTACGAAGGCATTGTGCCCGAACACATTAACATTCGCCAAAACGCGGGACTTTTCGACATATCGCACATGGGCGAGTTTTACGTTTCGGGTGAGGGCGCGCTGAATTTCATTCAATCGATGACAACTAACGATGTTTCACGTATCCCAGTTTGGGGCGCGCAATATTCCGCCATGTTATACGAAAATGGTGGCATTGTTGACGACCTGTTAATCTATCGTTTCCCCGATAAATTCATGCTTGTTGTAAATGCTTCAAACCTCGAAAAAGATTGGAATTGGCTTATGGCTCATAAGCCTGCGAACGTTTCGATGATTGATGTTTCAGATGCGACAGGGCTTTTGGCACTTCAAGGACCGCGCGCGCAAAAAATACTTAACAAGCTTGTGAACTACGATTTAGACAAGATAAAATACTATCACTTTGCCGAACTTCCCGTTGCAGGGCGTCCGATGGTGGTTGCGCGCACGGGTTACACGGGCGAAGACGGTTTTGAACTGTATATGTCTGCATCATATGGGTTTATACTATGGGATGAAATCATGCAGGCGGGCGAAAGTGAGGGCATCAAACCCACCGGCTTAGGTGCTCGCGATAGCTTGCGACTCGAAATGAAATATGCCCTCTACGGCAATGACATGGACGAGCGCACAAATCCGCTTGAGGCTGGTTTACAGTGGATTGTCAAGCTCGACAAGGGCAATTTCATGGGGCGCGATGCGATAATCGAGGCAAAAACCCGTGGTCTTGAGCGCAAACTCGTGTGTTTCGAGCTTGTTGAACGTGGATTTCCGCGACATGGTTATGTGGTAGCGAAAGATGGGCAGGAAATAGGTGTGGTTACGTCGGGCACATTTTCGCCGTCACTTGAGAAAGGCATAGGGCTTGCCTATGTTCCGAATGAGTTTTCAAAACCCGGGGCTACGTTCGACATACCAATTCGCGGCACGAATTTCGCGGCAGTTGTAGTTAAGCCACCCTTCTGGACGAAAGGCACAGTTCGCGTGAACGATTAGTTTGATATAAAATAAGTTACGCTGTTAACCCGCCATTTTATGGCGGGTTTTTTGTTGAATGAAAACGCAGTGTTGTATGATTTTTTTTCAAGTGAAATTCTATAAATACCATATGCTATTGCAAAATAGTGATTTATAATGTGAATCTGGACTTTGTCATTTGTAAAAAAATTTAGCATACAGTTTAATAATTACCTCGCATGAAAGCTATTAAAGAGCAGAAAATTAATTATGTAAAACTTGTAGTATAAACTTAAGTTCAAAAATTTTATACTGTTAATTACTTATGTTAAATGTTATTAACATGGGTGCTTTTTTCGAACATGCCATTTAAAAATTAGCTTGACAATTCATTATGCTTGTATATATTCTGTTATGCTACCGGCACAGGTATAAACAAAGGAGGTAATTATGAAGCAAGTAGTATTGATAGCGCTGGCACTGGGCATTCTATCGATGTGCTATGGTGCCATCCCCGTGTACACAGAGGAAAGTGTGCGCAGCACAGTGACGATGAGCGGCACATATTATTCCGCAGGTGGGCAGGCTCACTGTGATTGCACTAATGGTGGACAATGCATTTGTCATTATGAAGAGTCGTATCAGTCAGGTACTTATCCTGCATTTTACTGGCTTCAGAATGGCGTGTATCATTTCAAATGTGGAGTAGCAGGCGATGGTTTCTGCACAATTTATCAAAAACAACCTGAATAGTTTATAAGTGTGTTTACTCAGCCGGCAGCATTTTTAAAGGAGTGAAGATGATTACAAGAGCTTTGATGTTTTGTTTACTTTTGCTTTCCCTTGCCTACGGTTCGGAGCTTGTGAAGGCACGAAAGATTACCTTTCAATGCCCAGAGAAACCAAGATTTTTTACCGTCACAGAAGGGCGAATAATTCAAAAGATGAGCAATGGAAATTTTTTGGCATGCTATGCATCTGAGGCTGACCACAGCCGATTTGGAATTTTCGATGCAAATGGTAAAATGATTAAACCAGTTTATTTCAAGAGTCGCGGTTCTGATAAAGCATACCCGACCATGGCGATGGCGATATCTGCAGATGGTTTTTCGCTATTGAAAGTCATCGAATCACGCAAAATATATATGTTTGATAACGACGGAAATGAATTATCAGCACATATACCAGCTTTAGAGTTTCTTATTGGAATGGGCATGGAGATATTCCAC
>CAYUDB010000057.1:0-13471 GCA_964443405.1 uncultured bacterium
CAGAATTGTAGATGTGGAAAGTGTTTGTGGTAATTTCATGCGTGCGTGCATTAAAATAACAAAACATGAGTTTTGTTTACTTATGCCCGCGAGTCACAATATTAGGTGTTTTGCATTTCATCAATGCTACGGACAATGTTTTGCTAGAAAATTTCTGTTGAACACACAAACCACCCCACATTCACCGCCGATTTTGTTGCTCAAACAAACAATTGCTGATTATGGTTATGGTTCGGTTTTGAGTTTGGCGAGTGCCACTCGTGCTTTCATGCGCACAAAACCGGAGTTGTCCCACAAAGCGCGTTTTATTCTGTTTGCTATTTCATGTTTGCCACGGAAAAACCCAAGTGCTTCACATGCAAAGCCACGAACGTAAAAGTCTTGAGATTGAAGAAGCTCTTCGAGTTTTGCAAGTGCTGTTTTTGTGCCTGTTGCACCCAAGACCATTATAATGTGATGTTTTTCAAAAGATTGTGCCGAATCTATGCGCGAGAGTGCAAATGCTGCAACAGTGTCGCGTGGAAAGCGCATTAATGTTAGTTCTGTGGCAGTGCGAACGTTTAAGTTGCTGTCGGATAGCAAACTAAAAAGTTTTGGCACAGCACGTAAATCGCTGAAATTGCCCAAAGCTCTTGCGCTGCTCGCGCGAATGACAGCGTTTGTGTCATCCAGCCCTGAGAGGAATATTGGCACAGCGAGTGTGTCGCCGAGTTTTCCTAATGCGAAAATTGCTGCCGATCGTAAAGTGCCATTGCCATGCCTTGCTGCCACCATGAGCGATGACTGTGCTTTGCGATTGCCTATTTCACCAAGTATTTCTGCCACATTTGCCGAAAAACGATAGTTGGTGTCGGCGAGGTTTTCTAAAAGCAGTGGCAATGCTTTGTCGCCGATGGCTATAAGAGCTTTGCGAGCCAAGTCGCTTTTTTCAACATTTGGGCGCCGCAATTGGATCAACAAAAATGGCACCGCATCTTTGCCAGAGCGCACGAGTCGATGAAAGCTTTTTTCTGCTTTTTCGCCACCATTCGCAGCTAGCAAGAAATGCTTACGCACAGTTGCCTCGTCTGCTGCAAAAACAAACGAGGCATAAAGACAAATTAGCGCCAAACAAGTCTTTTTCCCGATAATTATCATGTGCTTACGGTCGGTGTGGTTTTGAAACGTAAAGCCGTGCCAATTATTCAATTGGATTCTTTGACTATATTACAAATATGAGGTTATGCTGCAGGTTCGGTGGCAGCAGCTTTTTTCTGTTTTTGAGCCTCTTTGATTTTCTCGAGTAGAGCAGCGGTTGCGTCGGGGTCTTTTGGTAGAGCGAAAGGTTTGCCGTTGTGTGAGGCGAGCACCACATCGAATTTTGAGAGTATGGTTTTTGTTGGACACACGGATATGCATATGCCGCAGCCTGTGCATTTGGTAGCATCGATGGATGCGAGGTTGTTGGTGATTGTGATAGCGCTTTCGGGGCAATTTCGCTGGCACATCATGCAACCTATGCAACCAGTTTCGCACGCTTTTTTGACAAAAACGCCAGAGTTTGTGGAATTGCATGCCACAAAAACAGACAGGCTTTTTGGCACGAGTTTCATAACGGCGTTGGGGCATTCGCGAACGCAGATTCCGCAGCCTGTGCATTTGTCGAAATCCACAAGTGGCAAATTATCATCGCCCATGGTGAGTGCACCAAACGGACATACTTTTGCGCAATTTCCAAAACCTAAGCACCCATGAGGGCATGTTTTCTGCCCACCGGCAACGAGTTTTACGGCTCTACAATCACCGATACCCTCGAATTCAAATTTGTCGAAAGCGCGTTTGCCGCCATTGCACGAACAAACTGCAACTTTTGGTTCAGCGGCATTGGTTGCAGCAACACCCAAAATTGAGCTGATTTGCGATGCTACAGCTCCACCGCCAGGTATGCATGCGTTAACTGGTGCAGTTTGGGCTACAACGGCTTTTGCGTAACCAGAACAGCCAGGAAAACCACATGCGCCGCAGTTAGCTGAAGGTAAAGCTTCGATAATTTTTTCGACGCGCGGATCGACTTCAACAGAAAATTTTTTCGCTGCAATGCCCAATCCTGCTCCAAAGAGCAGTCCAAAAAAACCTAGTTCGGCAAGTGCACCAACTATTGAGTAATCCATATTTATACTCCTCTTTATCGACTAACTTATTTGTTTTCAATGAGTTTAATTAAATTCATTGCTTTATCGAAATACCTTTCGGGTACAACGAGCGAAAATCTATCGTCCACGTGAACACCAGCTTGTAACGAGAGTGGTGAAAGCCCCAATTTGTTGAGCAAAGCATCACCGGGCATATTTGCGTTTATGTCCCATGGGATGCCTGCTTTTTGTAGTGTGTTGCCCAGCATTTCGAGTATGTTCTCGTTGCTGGAAGTGTGCACAGGCAGCCATTTGCCGCGCAAAACTTCCGTGCGGAATTTCATTGTTCGCGTGATCATCTTGCTCATTTAAAACTTAAGCCCCGAGAAACCCAAAAATGCAATCGACATGGTTGCCGCTATGAAAAACGCTATTGGCAAACCTTGCAGAGATTTTGGTATATTTGCAAGTTCAAGCCTTTCGCGAATGCCGCTCATCAAAAGTAGTGCTAATGTGAAACCAACACCAGACATAAACGCGTGAATCACCGAACGAATAAAATCGAGCTGCATTGATACAGAGTTGAGTTCGGCTACGCCTAAAACTGCGCAGTTGGTTGTGATAAGTGGCAAATAGATGCCCAAAGCGTCGTAAAGTGCTGGTGCGGTTTTTTGAATGACCATCTCTACGAACTGCACAAATGCCGCTATGACCAGAATAAAGGCTATGGTTTCCAAATATTCAAAATTGAATTGCGCGGGCGTAACTGCAGCTCCAGTGCCTTTTGCGATAAGGTATAGCACGTTAGATTCGGTGCCCTGCAAAAAGTATGTCCAGATGAGCCAAGTGAACATAGATGCAAAAGTCATGACAAAAATAACTGCCATACCCATGCCCATAGCCGTCTCTGTTTTTTTCGATACACCCATAAACGGACATAAACCCAAAAAACGCGACAGAACGAAGTTATTGATGAATATGGTGCCTACCGAAAGTGCCAAAATCGAAGGGGCGTCCATTGGTACCTCACTATTTGGAAAATTATCGTTTTAGTTTTCTGCAAGCTTTTCGTCGATGCGCTCGATGATTTTCTGCGTGTAGCCTATTATATTTTCGCATTGCGCAAGCCCGAGAACGGGTTCGCTTGTACCACCATCGAAACCGGTAGGTTCGAGTGCCGGGTCAAATGCATCGTCGATTAGTTTGCATGCATTAATTATATCATTGTCATCGAAAAACTTGCTGGCTTTTTGCTTTAGACTGCCTACAACATGCAAGTTTGTTTTATTTTCAAGAGCGGCAAAACCTTCGCGCAAAACCAACTCGCACAATAGAAGAGCATTTTGCGTGTCGAGCGAAGATGCACATTTATACGCATCGCCCAACAAGGTGTTCCATTTTTCTATATTGCTCACGCTTGTTTGGTTGCAAGCTGTTTAATCCATAAAAACACGCCGAGAGTAAGGAGTCCGCCAGGTGCTAAAATCATCATTAGTGCGGGATTGTAAGAGGAGCCGAGCACAGAGAATTTTGTGGGTTCCCACAAAATAGGTACGCCGAGAGTTATGTGCCCTGTGCCGATGATTTCTCGGAACGAGCCGACCAAAAGCAACACCCACGTGAAACCTATGCCCATGCCCAAACCGTCGAGAGCTGAGGCAAAAATGCTGTTTTTGCTGGCGAAAGCCTCGGCTCTACCCAGAATGATGCAGTTGACAACAATAAGTGGTATGAAAATGCCAAGCTGTTTAGATAAATCGGGAGTGTAACCCGCCATTACAAGTTTAACTATGGTAACAAATGTGGCGATGACAACAATGAAAATCGGTATGCGAATTTTCTCGGGCACCAGGTTTTTGATAAGTGAGATAATGATATTCGACATGATGAGAACGAATGATGCGGCTAGCCCCATGCCTATGCCGTTGTATGCCGATGACGTTACGGCGAGAGTAGGACAAAGACCAAGCACAATGACGAAAATGGGGTTTTCCTTTAGCAGACCTTTTGTAAATTCTTTTATCATAATAGCTTCCTCGTAGTTAAACCGATTGTGCCAAAGCGGTGGAATCGCTTGTGGTGGAATCGGGGATTGCTGGTTTGAGTTCGGGAAGTTTTGAGAGCTTTGTAATGAGTGCTTTGATGGAATTGGTGCACGCACGTGAAGAAATAGTTGCTCCGGTTATAGATTTGATTGTGCCGCCATCTTTATCGACTGCGAGTTGTTCGCTGTTTTTTGATGGGAACTGAGTGATAAACTCGGGTTCGACAAGCTTTGTGCCCAAGCCCGGAGTTTCGGATTGTGATATGACCTTGATGGCGTTTATCGACATATCGACGTTTAAGCCGACCATAGTTGAAATTGTGCTCGAAAATCCAGAGCCTTTCGCCATAGCAGCAAATCCTATGATAGTTTGTTTTGTGCTATCGGAATAGCCTATGAAAACCGTGTCTTGAGATTTACCATCGGTTGAAGGGAATGTTTTTGTTTCAAAGAATGTTGCACTCGCGGGCAAAACCTCTTTGATGGCGGTTTCGATTTCGAGGCGTTTCTGCTCGCGAATTTTTGGATCGGTGGCATTATTCACCCAGCCTAAAAACAAGCCCGCAACGGCGGAATAGACCATAAGTATTACGCCGAGCTTGATAATATCTTTCACGCTCAAACCTCCAAATTGACAAATTGTCGAAAAAAATATTGCCACAGTAGCGAAAAGTCAAAACATTTTTGGGCGTTGAAGGGAGTGTTTTCACTTTTTGTGAAAAAAATTATGCATCTCCAACATCACTTTTTGCTACAGAGCAAACGGAGGCAATTATCGAAGAGTGCGTTTGGAATTAAACAGCAAAGAAAACATTTGTAGCGCCATCTCCACCTTGGAATTGCGATGCCTTTTCCCAGCTTTTAACGCGTGCGTCGATGGATAATTTTTTGCGAACAAAATGTTTTAGAGTGGCGGTGCGTGTGGTGTTGTGCAAACCTTTGCCATGTACAATGCGAGTTTCACGAAAGCCTGCCGCAATAACATCGTCGAAATGAAGTTGTATTTTGCGCCATGCTTCCTCGCAGTTTAGCTCGTGAACGTCGATTTCTTCAGGAATATTTTTAGAAACCGAAAAACTAGTCGATGATACAAGTGTTTTTTTCCCGAAAAGCTCCACAACCTCGTCTAGATGCACACGCAAGCGCGCATTGCCTGTGGTTACAACCAATATTCCACGCGCATCTGGCGGATCCACTACTTCACATCTCGTTTTTCCGAGCGCTTTTATGCAAACTTGTGATTTTTTCTCTATTTTCATGATTTCTGTTTTCAATATAACGTAAAATCTGTTATTGGCAATGTTTTTGTCAACCTCTCGCAACGGGATTTATTTCGGGCAAAAAATGAAGCATTACGGTGCGATATGCACACACAAGCTGTTCGGTCTTTTGAAGTTGCGATTTTTTTTTTGCAAACAACTTGACCCAAAGCACGTTTAGTAATATTTTTGACAGATTCGAACAAAACACGGAGGCGCAGATGGTGCATATTTCGCACGAGAGAATTGCGGAGCTTCGTAGCGGGCATGTGGTTTTAGCCGAAACGTTTTTTGAGCCAGTAAAACTCTCAAAAGGCTATGCCGGAAGAACATTGCACGTAGATTTAACCCGCAAGAAGATAGAAATTCGCGAAGTCACCGAGCAAATGAAGGAGCTGTGGATCGGCGGCAAAGGTTTCGATCTCTGGCTCATGTTTCAGGAAATAAACGAAAATACCAAATGGAATAGTCCCGAAAATCCTATTTGTTTTTCGTCGGGTCCACTTGGTGGCGTAACGTCTTTTCCAGGCTCGGGTAAAATGCTCGTTACATCCATTTCACCCCAAACACACAATGTCATCGACTGTAACGTGGGCGGTTATTTCGGACCATATCTCAAATTCACAGGTTTCGACGCGCTTTGTGTTGTCGGTAAAGCACTACAACCTGTTGTACTCGTCATCGATGGTGAGAAAAATGTCATACGTCTCGAAACTGCGCCATACGAGAGCCTCGATACACACATACTTGCCGAAGAGCTTACCGAAATGTTTGCAGTAAACGAACTCGACAAGCGAAATGTTGCAGTTGTGTGTTCGGGATCTGCGTCGCGTTTTGTGAGCATGTGTGTTCTAAACTTCTCTTTCTACGATTGGCGAAGACGTACAACCCGAATCAAACAAGCAGGTCGTGGTGGTATAGGTAGAGTTATGACCGACAAAAACCTCAAAGCCATTGTTGCAAAAAAAGAGCAAATCAATCCCGCTTGGTCGGTTACAAAATCAAGTCAGGCTGCATTTTTCGAAAACAGCATAAAAGACGACTGTGATTGCAAAGCGCATGAGCAGGCAAGCAAAATTCGCGAAATTATTGCAAAATATAATGCAAAAGCAGAGCGCGTTACCGATATGCTTTTGGAAATCCAAAAAGAACTTGGCTATCTTCCCGAACGCGCTATCGATGAGATAACTGCCGAAACACGTGTGCCAAAAGGTGAGCTTTATCATATGGCTACATTTTATGGTGTCTTCACACTTGCGCCGAAAGGTAAGAATGTGATTCGCGTGTGCACTGGCGCTGCATGTGCGGCAAAAGGTGCTACGCGCATACTCGAAGCCTTCGAACGCGAACTTAGTATAAAAGCAGGTGCAACCACCAATGATGGCGCCTTTACACTTGAAGGCGTGCCTTGTCTTGGCATATGTGGCATGGCACCTGTGGTTACAGTTGGCGAAGAGGTTTTTGGTGAAGTGGAAGTGACAAAGGTAAGCGAAATTGTCAAAAAATTCGGGCAAGGAGGGCAAGCTAAATGAACGATATCCTCGCCGGTATAGTCAAAAGATATCGCGCCAAACACGCCGATGAAAAGATACGTATAAAAGTTTGTGCTGCAAGCGGTTGCAAAGCCAAACAGTCGAGCGCCATATTGAATGAGTTCAAGCGCCTTGTCGCCGAAGCGGGCAAAGAAGGTGAAGTTTTTGTAGGAAGGCAAGGTTGTATGGGTCTTTGCGCACAAGGTCCTGTTGTGAGCATAGAACCTATGGGCATAATGTATCGCAGAGTGAAACTTACCGATGTTGCGAAAATTTTTGCCAAAACGGTGCTCGAAGGCGAAGTGATCAAAGAATTGCTTGTGCGCGAAAAAAATGTTGCTGTCGAAAAGTTTGCCGATATGCGGTTTTTTGCCAAACAAAAGCCAATTGCACTTGGTTTTCGTAGCAAAATTAGCCCATATTGCCTCGAAAACTTCATTGCGGCAGGTGGTTATGCGGCTTTGGCAAAAACTCTCGACATGCAACCCGAAAACATAATCGATGAAATTGCCAAAGCAAAACTTCGCGGTCGTGGTGGCGCTGGTTTTCCCACTTATCGCAAATGGGAACTTGCGCGCAAAACTGCTCAAACACACAATAGCGAAGTCTTTGTTGTGTGCAATGCCGATCACGGTGCCATGCATCTCGAATCGAATCCGCATTCTGTTATCGAAGGTATGGCGATAGCTGCATTTGCACTCGGAGCAAAACAGGGATTCATCTACACGCGCCACAGTTATACCACCGCTCTAGAAGCACTCAACAAAGCACTCGATGATGCGCGTAAAGCTAATCTTTTGGGCGAAAATATACTTAGCAAAAATTTCGATTTCGACATCGAAGTGCGATATGGCGCAGGTGCTTTTGTAGGTGGTCAGGCTTCGGCAGTTGTGGAAGTGCTTTCTGGTCGTATTGCCGAGCCAAGTGCCAAATATATCCACAGCGCCGAAGTGGGTTTGCGTGGCTTACCCACTGTAGTCAAGAATGTCGAAACCTGGATGAACATAGCCCCAATAATTGCCAATGGTGCCCAATGGTTTTGCGGCATCGGCACCAAGAACTGCACTGGCAGCAAAATTGTCACAATTAGTGGTGCTGTTGCAAATTCATGTACTGTAGAAATTGAGATGGGCACAGCTCTACGTGACATAATCGACACCTTTGGTGGCGGCACTTTGCCCAAAAGAACGCTCAAAGCTGTGCATGTTGGCGGCGCCACTGGTGGAATACTTCCACCATCTCTTCTCGACACATCGTATGATTTTGATTCACTTGCAAAAGTTCATGCCATAATTGGTTCGGGTGCAATAAATGTTCTTGATGAACGCTCATGTATTGTCCACACACTTTTTGAGCTTGTGGATTATCTTGTGTCCGAATCATGTGGCAAATGCACGCCGTGCCGTGAAGGTTTTGCAGTTGTGCGAGACACATTGCGCAGAATTTGCGATGGTGAAGGTGAAATCGCCGATTTGGCTACCATGCAAGATTTAGCCGAAACTATTGCTGAGGCATCATTTTGCAATTTGGGCAAAACCGGAGCACTACCGATACTCACTGCACTTGAATATTTTCGCCCAGAGTTCGAGAACCATATTGTGAACAAAAAATGCAGCGCGGGCGTTTGCAAAAAGCTTTTTGCCCTGCGCATAAACGAGAAATGCACGGGCTGTCATGTGTGTTTCAAAAATTGTCCGGTGAACGCCATTGAAGGTGAAATAAAATTCGCGCATCGCATACAAACCACAAAGTGCATACTCTGTGGTGTGTGTCGAGATGTTTGCAAATTCGATGCCGTGGAGGTAATATAATGGCAACTGTCGCCAAAAACGCGCCAAAAATTACCGTCATAGTTGACGGTGTCGAAACTCAAGTTCCCGAGAATTCGAATCTCATTGTTGCTATTCAACAAACAGGCAAGTATGTTCCCACGCTTTGCCACCACAAAGACCTCATGCCAAATGGCAGTTGTCGCCTTTGCCTTGTGGAAGTTGCAATCGAAGGCGAAGCACCGAAAATGGTTACATCATGTAATTTTCCTGTGCGTGAAAAACTTGTGGTTACAACACAAAACGAAAAACTTGCCAAGCATCGCAAAAATATAATCGAACTTTTGCTTGCACGTTTTCCAAATGTTCCTGCAGTGCGCGGTATCGCCAAGACACTCACAATCGAAACACCACGTTTCAAATCGAACATTGCCGAAACAGCAACTGATGCGTGCATACTTTGTGGTAAATGCATACGCGCTTGCCGCGAATTTACACTTGAGCGCATTTTAGATTTTTCGGGTCGTGGCACTCGCAGGCATTTGACCATGCCTTTCGGTAGAGTGGACCCTCACTGCATTGGCTGCACATCTTGCGCTTATGTTTGTCCAACGGGTGCAATAAAAATCATCGATGACATGAACGGTCCTGTTGATCCTATAAAAATTCGCAATCACGGTATGAAGGTTAATGCCGAAATGGCAACTCTCGACAAGCAACAATGCTGCATGCGCGAGGTAGGCACCGCAAATATCGTCGATGTGATGAACAAATACGATTTGCTGCCATGCCTCAATTATCGATTTGGCTCGCATCCAGATGCACTAAAAATTGGTTCTGATGTTTTTCGCAAAAACTATCTAACACAAGGTCTTTCGGATGGTTGTTGGCTTGGGTGCTCCATGGCTTGTGCGAAAGTTGCTGAGAACTTTTTGCTCAAAACGGGTCCTTACGCTGGTCAACGAGTTGTCGTCGATGGACCCGAATACGAAACCGTTGCAGCTTCTTCCAATATGGGCGGTTTCGACCCAGATTTTGTGCTCGAGTTCAACTTTTACTGCGATACGTATGGTCTCGACACAATCTCAGCTGGCACGGGCATTGCATTTGTGTGCGAGGCTTTTGAAGCAGGGCAAATAAATCTCGAGCACACTGGTGGTCTCGATTTACATTTCGGCAATACGCGTGCCATACTCGAACTATTACACCAGGCTGCACGTGGTGAAGGTTTCGGTGTCGATGTAGGCATGGGCATACGCTGGCTCAAGGACAAATGGTCACGCGAGTATGGTGCGAATCGTGCTTTCCTCGATGACATCGGTATGGAATCGAAGGGACTCGAAGTGTCGGAATATATGACCAAAGAATCACTTGCCCAGCAGGCAGGGTATGGTCTTTCGAACAAAGGTCCTCAACACGATGAGGCGTGGCTTATTTTTATGGACATGGTCAACAATCAGTTGCCAACTTTCGAGCACAAAGCCGAAGCATTGTTTTATTTCCCATTGTGGAGAACATGGTTTGGCTTGTGGGGGCTTTGCAAGCTTCTCTGGAACGATGTTGTTCCTGCCGACAACTGGAAAGAACCAGAAGCGGCAAAAGTTCCAGACCATGTGTACAATTACTTGCGCTATGTTGAGGGCATGACTGGTATTGAAATGAACACCGACAAAATGCTTTTGCAATCTGCTCGTGTGTACAATTTGCAGAGGGTTATGGGCATAATGCTTGGCGCAAACGGCAAACCCGAGCACGACCAAATGCCTTATCGAGCAAAAGGTCCTGTTACGATTGCTGAGTATGAATCGCGAGTTGAGCGTTACGACAAACAACTTATCGAAATTGTCGGAATCGACATAACCGGCATGACTACCGAACAAAAGCTTGCAGCATTGCGCCAATATCGCGAAGCACAATATCTCAAAGCACAGCAAGCAGCTTACACGCGCCGTGGATGGACGCAAAATGGTGTGCCAAAAATCTCACGCTTACGTGAAATTGGCATCGATTTGCCGCGAATTGTAAAAATTGTCGAGCCTTTCCAAAACGATTGACAATGTTGAACCTTGACACTTATCGATGTACGGCGACTTGAGTTCGCAACGATCAAAGTAAAGCGTAGTATCAAAAACATGCAGGCGAAAGTCTGCATGTTTTTCTGTATAAAAAATTGGGTATTGCCAATAAACTTATAAAAAAGAAACCTCTCGTTCGAGAGGTTTCTTTTAACAACAACGCACTGGAGGTGCCTTAGAAAGGTGGTTATTGAATTTCGGGTGTGATGAACAAAGTGATGACGCTTGATGAAACCTTTTCGGATGTGAAGGTGAAGAGTCTGCCCAAAAGTGGCAGGTCTTTAAGAAGAGGAACGCCATATTCGTTTTCGGTTTTTTCGTTGGTGACCAAGCCGCCGATTACTACTACTTCACCCGATTTAACATTCATTGTGGTATTTACAGAACGTGTGGTTATTTCAAAGCCTGATGCACCAGAGAAGTAGCCGCTTCTCTCAACTTTGAGTGCCAGAGTTATGCCGTCGTCTTTTGTGATTCGCGGTGTAACTTGTACGTTTGTACCAACTGAATACATTGTGGTAACAATGTTGCCGTCGGGACCGATAGAGTTGATTGGGATTTGTTTGCCAGAGAAAATCGTTGCAGATATGTTATCCATTGTTATGACATAGGGCTGATCGAGAATTTTACCACGCCCGGCAGAGATGATAGCCGAGAGTTTTGTTTGGAATTGATAGGCGCCGGAGATAACATCCCATGTGAAATTGCCCAAGCTACCGCGTGCACCCGCACCACCGACATTGTCCATATTTGAGCTGAGACCAATATCGCCGTTTAGGTTCGATGCAGTCCAATCGATACCAAGTTCATCAACGGATGATTGGTCGATTTGGATGATTTGACATGTAACTTTGACCTGTCTGCCGAGCACGTCAAGTGAGTCGATGAGGTCGGAAATCGCTTGAAAATTTTCGGGAATCTCTTCGATGACGAAAGTATTTGATGCCTGATCGAGAACAATATTGCCACTTGGGGAGATTAAAGTTTGCACAGCAGGTTGAATATTTGTTGCCTGAACGTTCACAATGCGGAAAATGCGAGTTTCGGTTTCCTTGAGGGTTTTTTCTTTGGTCTTATTGTCGATTTCTGCAAATTTCAACGACCAGTATTTGTCGGCAGCGAGGATATATGTATAGCCCTCTTTTTGCACAGCGCGTAAGCCATATAGATCGAGAAGTAAGCTAAAAAATTGGCACCATGTGACATTTTCTAGTTTCAACGTAACTTTTAGGCTCAGTTCTGGGTCAACGACAATGTTGAGTTTTGAGGTGTCGGCAAGCAAAGCAAAAATAGAACGTATATCCGCTTCTTGAAAAACTATCTTATCGAAGCAAAAGCATATGTGTGGGTCTCCACCCTGTTTTGGCTGGGTGCAAGAACCGCATTTGTCGCACTGTTTAGGCACGCCTCTGTCGATTATAACAGAGTTATCTGTGGGAGCCGTTGTATCAGCTCCAAATAAAGCGCTGCACAAGGCAAGCACCAATGCCGTTGAAAAATGGATAAGATTTTTTTTCATAATTTGCTTCTATGTTAATGGTTGAACAAGTTTTGGCAACAGAAAACTGTGCCAGAATTATCTTTCTTCCTGTTGTTGTTGGCGTTTATCGGGGCGCGTTATGGGAATTTCGACTTTGCGCACTTGCCCAAAGTCGTACAGGTCGAATTTCGCCGAAGTGTCGGAAACTTCAACGCAAATGCCACTTTCAACAGAATCTCCGCCGGCAATAACATAGCCTACCCCTTTGGAGTTTTGCATTAAAGCGACATTGTGTCCACCAATTTGCACTATACCAACAACGAGCATATCTTCGACTGAAGGTAAGATGTCTTTACCAAGTTCGCGTTTTTTCTCATTACTTGGAGTGAGGAAAGGATCGGGACCTTTGCCCGTATAGACGACCTTATTTCGAATATATTGTGCCACGACAATGGTTTCCATATCGGCGGTGATGCCTTTATATGAGAGTGTTTCGGGGCGCATATAGATGGCAAGTTCGGGTGGAACGTCGGCTTCGATATTCATTGCGCTATCTATGGCGACAACTGCAGTATCTTTTTTGGTGGTGGCTTCGGCGCCAGTTTTTTTGCCAGTGGAAGACCAGTTTTGAATTGGTGCATAGGTTTCGCTGGGTATGGCGATGAGTATGCCTTCGGGGTTTGAGCGAACAGCAAAAGTTTTTGGTTTTTCGGAGAGATCTAAAACGATTCTGCCAACAGGATTTGGCTCGGATTGGTATTGCGAACCGCGTATGGACTTTACAATGCCTGCAGGGAGATTTTTGAACTCGCCTTGATCGATGGCATATGTGCCACCGGAGAAGTCAACACCGATTTTTGGTGGTTTTTCGGAAGAGAACTTTTTGAACGTTGGTTTTTTGCTGGTTAGAATCTGCACAAAAGTGGAATCGGCAGTGGACCTGAGTTTCACACCTTCGATTTTGTATGCTTGACCGAAGCAAATGCATGTGAGTGCAAAAAAGATGATATAGCGGCTTAGAGATTTCATCCTTTGCCTCCTTCTGCGGCTTCTTTGCGTTCTGATGGTACACTGCGAGCAGGTGCGGCACTTCCGGGTTTGCCATCGGCTGGTGCTGATGGATTACGTCCCGAGTCACCACCACCGCGTGACACGGCTTTAAGTTGGTTGATGTTTAGAATTCTTTGGCTAGATTGCATGT
>CAYUDB010000058.1:0-13372 GCA_964443405.1 uncultured bacterium
CAGCAAAAGGCGATACCTTAGAAGTTGTAGCCCAACACCCTAGCACGAAAAATGCGCTTGCGCTCACGGTTTACGATATGGAAAAAATTTCCGCGCGTGATCTGGGCGACATACTTGGCAAATTTTCTGGTATCGACGTTACTACCGGCGGCACGAAAGGCAACAAAGAGCTAAAAATTCGTGGCGCCGCCGCAAGTGGCGTAACAATTTTGAGCAACGGCGTTCCGTTGAATTTGGGCTATTATGGCAAAGCGGATTTCAATGACCTCCCATTCCACAACCTTTATTCTGTATCGGTTATAAAATCGCCACCACCGGCAAGATATGGCACAGGTGCTCTCAGTGGAATAGTGGAACTGAAAAAACGGCTATTCGCTGAAAAAAACACTATCGATGCCTTTGTAGAGGGTGGCAACGGCACTTTTTTACGCGGGAGTGCTTTTGGAAATTTCAAGCTAAACGATGCATTAGTTTTAAGTTCCTCGCTCACATACAGACGTCAAACGGGAACACCACTTTCTGCAGACAACTCTACCTTTCCCGAGGAAGATGGGCTAATGCCAAACTCCGCCTTCGAAAACAGTGAAGGCGACTTTGGTATTTCCTATTCCACAGAACGAACTACTACCGATTTCAAACTCAATGCTTACCGAGGCAATAGAGAATTTGCCTTCCAAAATCGCCGTTTCGCCGATATAATTCGACTTTCGCCCTCTTTGGGCATAAGCCGTGAACTAACTAGCAAACTACATTTAGATGCCAAATTATTTTATGATTATTATTATGATGTTTTTCAAGAGTTTAACATGTACGGAAACATCAGCATGAATTCTTTATTGTGGTGCAAAACCGTTGGCGGCGACGCAAAAATGGAGCTAAACCTCAACAACAGCAAATTGTATTTCGGGTTACGTTTAAAAACCGATGCCATCGACAAACAACCCGACACCGATGAAGAAAAATACTCGCGATCTGTGCAAAACCATTTTCTCTATGCAGAATATGAGACAAAACTTATGCACAACCTCACCGCCGATGCTGGCATAGTCTTGTCGATGTTTGCAAACAACGGCAGAGGCGACAGCCTCACCTTTTCCGAACTCAACGACAACAACTCCACACAACAATATTTCCACGCCGACCCAACTGCTTCACTCAAGTATAGTTTTTCGAAAAACACACATGCTTACTTTGCCGCAGGGCGTTACATAAAGCACCCTACAATACACGAGCTTTACTCGACTTCCTCTGGCAATGCAAGCCTCGAGCCAGAAGTGGCAAACAAGCTCGAGCTTGGTGGTAAGTTCACCAAGGAACTTGGCTTCACCTACATATCAACAAACATTGCATATTATTACAACTTTTTCGAAAATATGATCGACAGAAGCTCTGCTACCGGAGATGTTTTCGAGAATCTCGAATCTGGCGACACACGCGGTATTGAGCTTTCTTGCGATCTTTTATTACACAGTTTTACCGCTAATGCCGGGTTGGCAACGGTGCACTCCACACGTCCCGATATGATGAATTTCGCACCCGAAATGAAATATAACCTTGCAATAGGTAAAACCTTTTCTCTTGCCAGCATCGATCTTGAGCTAAGCGTGAACTCGCAATATTATTATCGTCGCACATGCCCCGATCTTACTTTATCAGGGCAACGCCAAACTCTACCCGATTATGCGCTTTTTGGCTCGACTTTGAGAGCGCATCTTTTCCAAAGGCGTCTTTCTGTCGAATTACTTTGCCAAAACCTGCTCGACAAATATTACTTCGAAGAGGATGACTATCCAGCACCAGGACGACAATTTTCCTGTCGAGTGCAATGGCACCTATAGTTGCCCTTGTCGCACGGTTGTGGCGAGTTTTCTGACTGTCTTTAAAAATTCACGCTGAACGACATAAAGTGTTGTGGGGGTTTTATCAGCGTCTTAATCGCTTGCGCTATTTACGCTTTGCTACCTAATTTATGCAGATTACAGCATTTCATTTCATGTAATCGCTTTTCTAAACATGCCAACCTCTTTTTGCATAACCAGTGACAAATGCACAGCGCAATACATGTGCGTATTTTGAGAAAAAAGGCATTTTGCAAAAAGCAAAGAGTTTCTGTCAAGCAGCGATTTGCTAATTACTTGATTTTCAACAACATTTTCTGCGATTACCATGGCACAATTTTTGCTGCACTCATTAAGAAAATCTTTAGGAGGTTCGAATATGACTCGCAAAGGCTTCACTTTGATAGAGCTTATGATAGTTTGTGTGATAATCGGGACACTCGCAGCAATTTCTTTGCCCATGTACTCGAGCGTCATTGTTCGCACAAAACAAGTAGAACCAAAAGTCTTGCTCAAAATGATGAACTACGAGCTAGAACAATGGGTTGTGGAATATTCGGGGTTTCCAAACTGGTGGGATGGCTGGTGGATAAACTCCATTTGGTGGGACACTCCAATTTGGGATCCACCGTTCACGCTTATTGAGGGCAACTGGAAAACTTTACCACTAAAAGAGCCTGCCGGTAAAGTAAATTATTCCTATTGGATTTATGTTGGAGAGTGCCCTTGGTCAAAAACATACGCACTCAACCCAACTGACTATTTTTTTGCCAACCACATGGGCAGCGATGCAGCTTTCGCCGATTGGTGGGATGATTACATGAACTCCAAATACTGGACAGCGTGCACACAAGGTTGGGTAATGGCAACTCCATACCAATCGCCCGAAAAAAGTCTCGAAGATACCGAACGCATGATTGTCGATGAAAACGGCAAGCAATTCAAAATTCCACGCAAAGTTGCGCCTGTTTTTTTGTGGGATAACCCCGGTCGCGAAAACTGTACCGACGAATGGTAGTGCATAACCTGTGCAACTGCCCATTCTACACATATTCAACAAGAAGTTGCAGCAGTGTTGCTACAAAAATCGCTTTGCGCACTTGATAACATTTGACGAACACGCATGTTTTATTTTGACATGTTATTGAAAGGTGTTGATTGCATTTTAATTACACCATTTTTGCGCCTAAATGGGCAACAATGCAATTAAAGCGATTGCACCGTATATGACTTGATTTTTTGTTTATTTGCAGCACTGCAAAAGGTTAGCGCGATTATTGGCGCTTCTTAGCAAATGCAATGCAGCAATGTGGCGAAGTTCAAAAAGGTGCCGACGGCAGCGCCGGCATTTTATTTAGAGATAACAAAAGGAAAGATTATGAAAAACGCCTTGTGGATTTTGTTAATTCTTTTGGGCATATGCGTTTTCGGCTTCACTTCTTGCAAAAGAGAGAAAGTCGAGCGCGTAAACATGAGCCAAGAGGAATATGATGGTGTGCTCGATGCACTTAAATATTACAGAGACTATAAAACAGAAGTGCTCGCTGGCGGACCTACACGCGAAAAATACGTTAAGTTTCTCGACAAACGTGGTATCTTCAACGGCTCTATGTATTTACACTTTTTCAAAGTCATTTCCGAAATTGAAGATAGCAGCAAAGTTGCATCGGGAAGAAAATATGTCGAAAAAAAATATCCCGCCTCCATTCGCAATGCAGTGAAATTCGAACTTGGATTATAACCTCTCACAAAAATCGCTATGAAAACAAACCCAACTGTTGATTTACATCGCCTTACCGCCGAACAAGAGACTAAACTGCGCAAAATTCGCATATCGCAAATGTCGGTGGCGGTTTTGTTTGCCATGCCCGCATTTTTCGTCGCATTACTCGCTGCTATCGATTCGATAAGCGGATACTTTGTTTTTTTTGACAGAGAATATTTTGGCGTATGGAATTACGGTATTTATGCATTATTTTTTGCTATCGTCACTTTTTTTGTAATTGCGAGTAAATTTGAGAGATTCCTGCGTAAGACAGAGTTTTTTGGCAATGATGGCTCACCCGAAAAATTCCCATTTATTGCCATAATTTTGGGCGTTTTGAGTATCATTTTGGGCATAGCGATAAGTGTTGCCGGGCAGTTTTCACATATTTCCTCTTTGCTCACATTATTTTGCCTTGGAAACGTGCTTGTGTGCGTGAGTGAGTTTCGAGTGCAAGCTCTTTTGCGCACATGGAACATCGGCACAATTCTCTTGCATGATAACGGCAAATGGACAATTCACACTCAGGTTATGCAACTGCTTTTCATCACTTGCGCAACGGCGACAATGATTTTGAGTTTTGCGCTAGCACTTGTGCACACAGCTTCGGGTGCAGAGGCTGGTATCGAAAAACTGCGCGCGAAAAACAACAATATTTATCGAATTCAAACTGATGGCACAGAGTGCATTAACGATGAAAAAATATTCATACAGCTTTCACGTTATGCGCGCACGGTCGAGGAGATTAAATTCCACGATTTCACCGGCACGCAAATCGACCTGGCTGCACTTGCAAAATACGAAAACCTACGCACTTTCGAGCTTACCGCCGAAAACCTACACGCTATCGACCTTTCGGCGCTTAGCGAATGTCGCAAACTCGAGAATATTTCAATTGTGGCAAACGGCATACAGCAACTCGATTTATCTCCGCTCTCCGCTTGTAAAGAGCTGATTACCATCAACATAACATCACGCAAAATAACAACTTTCAAAACCGAAAAGTTCAATGCTGCACGCACACTCGAAAAAATAAAGCTGCGTATTAACGTTTCGGAGCTGAACCTAAATTTCTTGGCAAACGCCACGAAACTTGACGAGCTGCTAATTTTTTCACCACCGCTCGAATCGCTCGACCTTACCCCACTAAATGGCAAACAGGCGCTTACATCACTAGAGATCGTCGGTAGGCTCACAGCCATCGACCTGACGCCGCTTGCAAATTGTATAGCGCTTCGCAAGATTGATTTTTCGGGCAACGCTATGAGCGAATTGGATTTAACTCCACTTGTAGAACTTGAGCGGCTCAACAAAATCGATTTTGCGCGTTGTGCTATTGTGAGCGCTAAAGTCGATGGTTTCGCGGGCAGAAAACCTTTGCACCTCAATTTTGCAGCCAACCCACTTGATGAAAACACATGTGCCGAACTGTGCCGCATTGCGACCACAGGTACAGCCATAACATCAACTTGCGATTGCGCAGCCATAACCGAAAAAATGCAGAAGGCTTCCGAGCGAAAAGCCAAACCAGCAACGTCGTCGCGCAAAAGAAAACGCTGATGCAAGTAAAGGTTATACTACTGCCGCTCTGTTATGTTATTATAACCTATTGCCATGTATAGCAATAACGTGATTTTGGCAAAGCAAAATTACTACAATTGCATCCCGCATGTGATTGCCACATGCGGATATATTTGTTATGTAAATGTAACTTTTTAACAATTAAAGGGTTAAATTGATATTGCATGGTCATGTTTCACATCTTTGCATTGCACAAACTGTTTGCGCATATAAGTGCAAACTGTTGAGCAGAAAGCTCTTCTGCACGCGCAGTGAGTGAAATTCCACATTTCGAAAAAACAGATTGCCAATCTACTTTCGGGAAAACTGCTCGCAAATTGCTCACCACAAGTTTGCGTCTGTGGGCAAATGCAGCATGAACGAGCGCAGAAAAAATATCGTGTTTTACATGCGGTAAGAAAATTTCTTCATGCGGTACAAGTTCTATCACAGTAGAAAATACTTTTGGTGGTGGACAAAAACTTCCTGGGCTAGCTTGAGCTAATTTGCGAACAGCAAAATATCGCGAAATAAGCACCGTGGGTATTCCGTATTCTCCGCATGCAACTTTTGCGCAAAGTCTTTGTGCTACTTCCTTTTGCATTAGAAGACATACACGCAACACCGAGCTACGGCAGTCGATAAGCGAGAAAAGTATAGGTGTCGTTATTGAATAAGGGATGTTGCCACAAACAGCAATTTTGCAGCCAAAGTACTCACTTAAACGGGCAAGATCGAGCTTGAGAAAATCTGCGTGAAGGCACAAAAGTCTTTGGGTATTCATTTTTTTCTCAAGAGCAACTGCAAGTTCTTCATCGAGTTCCACTGCAATAACCTTGCGATGGCGATTTATCAGATGTTTGGTTATCGCGCCACCACCAGGACCAATTTCCACAACAAGTTCATGATCGATACCGGATAAATCGGCAATTTTTTGAGCTATACCTTCGTTTGTGAGAAAGTTTTGCCCAAGTTGCCTGCGCGTGCGCAGAAAATTTGGCATTGGAAAACCAAATAACTTAGCAGCGTTTTGTGTTGTTCGCATGGCAAGTTCGTTTTCGGTAATGGATAGTTTTTCGGCAATAAAAGATGATATTAATGTTATATTTGCGCTCTCGTTACGTTTGCCTCGCAAAGGATGTGGTGCGAGATATGGACAATCGGTTTCGAGCAAAATGCGGTCAATGGGCGTAGCGCGCAAGGTTTCGAGGCGATCAAAGTTCTTGAACGTCGAAAAACCACCCCAGCCGATGTGAAAGCCAAGCTCAACTGCGTGCACAAGTTGCTCGGTATTACCGGCGAAAGCATGAAGCACACCACGAAAATATCCAACTCGTTCGATAATTGCAAATGCATCCTCCTGTGCCTCGCGCACATGGATTATCACTGGCAAGTTAAGTTTTTGAGCGAGAATTAGTTGCATCTCAAATGCGTGTTTTTGCACCTCACGTGGCGAAAAATCATAATGATAGTCGAGACCAATTTCGCCCAATGCCACCACTTTTGGGTGTTTCGACAAATGCTCGAGCTGCACAAGTGTTTGTTGTGTATCGTGTTGCGTTGAAAAATGTTTTGCCGAATCGTGTGGGTGCACCCCTACCGAGGCATAGACATGAACATCAGTTTCTGCAAATGTAAGTGTGCGCTCACTAGATGATAAGTCGGTGCCTACATTTATGATACGCACAATACCTGCGTCGAGAGCATTGTGCAAAACTACCGTGCGATCTGCGTCAAATTGCTCAAAATCTAAGTGTGCATGTGTGTCAACGTAATAGTTTCGCTGATCTGTTTTCATGTTCTGAAAAATATAGGCTTCACCATTCTTTGCAAGATGTCTTTTGACGCCAAAGCTCCAACTGACAACAAGTTTTGAATTGTGATATTTAGTTTTGAATCGCAAAGCTCATTGACATATGTCACCAACATAGCAGCCTTTCGCCAGATCACATTGATTGGCAAGAAGTTAACGGTTTTTCGCAACCTTGATACCATTATACATCCTTGCCTGCGAAAATCGTTGCGTATGCTGGGCACTATTTAAAGCGCGATGTTTATAGGAGAAAAGAGTTGCAAAAAGTGAAGGTTTTAGCATCATTAATTGTGCGAAAAAAGGAGAAAAAATGCTCGAAGTTCACGTTTCGATTTATGTTAAACCCGAATTCCTTGAGCAATTCATCGCGGCAACTATAACTAATGCCACCGAAAGTCTAAAGGAAAGTGGCATAACACGTTTCGATTTGCTGCGCGATCGCGACGACGAAACACATTTTGTGCTTGTGGAAACCTATCGCGACGAACAAGCACCTGCAATTCACAAACAAACTCAGCATTATGCAACATGGCGCGACACAGTTTACGAAATGATGGCGCTCGATAGGACAAGTCAGAAATTCGAGCGACTTTATCCAAAAGATGGAGTGTGAGATGAATTGCGATTTTTTTTCGCCGCAAAGAATAATATTCGGCAAATTCGAAGATGAACTGCCAAAGTTCTTTGAACTGTTTGGAAAGCGAACTTTGCTCATAACAGGCTCTCGCACCGAAACGGCACTCAACGTAGCGGATATGGCAAAACACGCCAATATCGACGCGCACATATACTCCATAAGTGGCGAACCGACAATCGATTCGGTGGAAGAAACTGCGGAATACGCGAAACAGCTCAATTGCACCGCAATTGTCGCCATAGGTGGCGGAAGCGTGCTTGACACCGCAAAAATTGTGGGTGCACTCTGCGTAAACTCTGGCTCACTAATGAATTTCGTCGAAGTGATTGGCGAAAACAAGCAGTTGCAACACAAATTTCCGTTTACAATGGCATTGCCTACTACTTCTGGTAGCGGCTCAGAAGTGACAAAAAACGCCGTCGTGCGCTCGAATGTGCACGGAGCCAAGGCATCAATGCGCTCGGAGAAACTGTTTTTCGATTTGGTACTGGTGGACTCACGCCTGACACACTCATTGCCGCCGCGCCTCACTGCTGAAACGGGCTTGGACGCACTCACACAACTCATAGAGCCTTTTGTGAGCACAAAAGGCACACCATTTTCCGATGCTTTTGCGCGTGAAGGGCTTATGCGAATCAACCCTTCGCTAGAACGTGCCTGCATTGCCGGCGATGATGCAATTGCACGAGCCAACATGAGTATTGCGGCATTGTGTGGCGGTTTTGCCCTTGCACAAGGTGGACTTGGTGCAGTGCACGGTTTGGCTGCAGCATTTGGCGGTACCTGCATTTCGGCAACACACGGAGCCATTTGCGCAGCACTTTTGCCACATGTAACATTAGCAAACATCTTTTGGCTTGAGGAACTTGCACCCGACTCACCGTTTTTAGCAAAATATTCGCAAGTGGTGGAAATACTTTCACGCGGCTCGATGACCGGCGCCAACAATTTACCGCCTTTGCTTTTCGACCTAGCTAAACGCATCAAAATTCGTTCGCTCCGCGAGCTTGGTGTTTGCGAAACCATGTTTGCAGATGTGGTTGAACGAGCAAAAAAAGCTTCGAGCATGAAAGGCAACCCCATTTGGCTCGATGACGAAGTGCTTTTTGCTCTTTTGAGAAATGCTTTTTAGTCACATGCAGTATTTATTTCGCAGCGAATCAACTGGCGCCACACGCGCAACATCCTGTGCAAACACTCACGTTTTTGCAAGCTTTGCTTTTCGAAAGAACGTTCACAATGCCGAGAGTGCGCAGTTTTCCAAAATAATGCGTTTTGATTCTGGCAATTCGCTAGTTCACAATGTGCTGCGCAAAAACTCGAAACCTTTTTGGAAAACTACAAAGCTCGCAAACTTCGGTAAAATGTGCAACTCACTCAGAAATAACGCTTTAGCAAATTAGTTTTGCTTGACAATTTGCAAACGCGACACATCAAACCCAAGATTTGCAGCTGTATTGCGCAGATATGTGAAAGTCGAGTCGTCCATTGTTTTTGTGCGCGAGAGTATCCACAAATAATCGAAAGAACTACTTACAACAAGCGCATGCGTGTAGTTTTCATCGAGAACAACTACTTTGTAGTCGGCAGAAAATGGCCAAAAAAAAGTCACTTTCAGATGCGCAATTGATTTGTCTTGTGCAAACTTAGCCTTGCCGCGAGCTATTTTTTCTTTCCCTTTTTCGATACCACGATTCAGCACGTCAATTTTTCCATCTTCACGCAAAGTATAAGTAGCCGTTACGTGCGACATATTTTTCTCGAAATGATGCGGAAATCGCGCAATTTCGTACCATGTGCCCAGATATTTGTTTGCATCAAAATGGGTTACGGGCACAAAATTTGGATTTTGAGCAAACGCCATCAAAGGCATTATGAAGATCACCGCAAGCATCAATTTGTCGTCCATGTTTACTCCTTTTTGCTTAAGATGCTAAAACAAAATTCTTGCACTATCTTTTCCATAAGGTGTCGTGACATTAAAACCACGAACACACCGATTCTCCGCACAGTTTGGAGCAAAAATAGCGCATTTTCCCAACTAGCTTTTTGGAAAAAGTTCGAGGACAAAGCTCACGCGAGCTTCGAAAAATGTTTAAACTTTGGATTTTCGCAAGTTCGATAATTAAAAAATGAGACAAAAAATTCCCGCGAAGAGCAAAACTCACAAGCTCCGTTGCACCATGCAAGTGGTGTGTAGCTAAAACTGCCAAAGGCAGCAGAAATTTCACCCGCGAGGATGAAATTTGTGGTAATTGTCAAAAACCCATTGTTTGCTTACGTTTGTGTAGATTTGCGTAGTAGTTATGCTTTCATGACCTATCATCTGTTGAACAGCACGCAGGTCGGCACCGCCTTCAAGCAGGTGTGTGGCAAAACAATGGCGCAATGTGTGTGGGTGCACATCCTCGCGAATGTGTGAATACTCCGCCCACTTGCGCACGATCTTCCAAACTCCCATGCGCGAAAGTTTTTTGCCATGAGCGTTCAAAAAAACTATGCCACCCGAATCGCTCCGCGCAATTTGTGGACGCCCATCGCGAATGTATCTCTGAACCCAGTATAATGACGACTGCGCTATGGGCACTAATCGCTCTTTCGAGCCTTTGCCAAAAAGGCGCACAAATTCCATGTCCACATAAATATCGGTAATTGCAATACCTGTTGTCTCACTCACGCGTGCGCCTGTGGAATACATAAACTCAAGCAAAGCTTTGTCTCGTAACCCCAATGCACTATCGATTTTTACAGCCGAAAGCAATGTTTCCGTTTCTTCAACCGAAAGCACATCGGGCAAATTGCGCGCGGTTTTTGGCAAATCCACGCCTTCAAACGGCTCGTTTTCACAAAACTTATTCGTAATCAAAAAGTTCCAAAACGTGCGCAATGACGAAATATTCCGCGCTATCGACTTCGGGCAAAGCTCAAGTTCTGCCAAAAAACGTATATACGATGCAGCATTACCACGCGTTACATCATCGACAAACTCTATGTTATGTTGCGCAAGATAGTCGCAAAAGCGGTGCACATCGCGGTAATAGGCATCGATGGTATTTGGCGATGTAGTAAGTTCGGTGGTGAGAAAATTTTTGTACAGTCGCAAAAGTTTTGGCAGATTATATTTCATGTCGAAATTTACACTTACTGCTGCATTTAGCCAAATGTTTTCATATGTCACTAACTTTCTTTCATTAGTGTTTTTTGGGCAGATTATGGATTATCTCAATCAATTTAGCTTCGCTATGTTCTAAAATTCCCATATTTCGGAAAACTTATGGGCTCAATTTGTGCTTCACTAAGCAAAAATTTGCCATCAAAAATGATAATCTCACAAGCTATAGCTACGATTTCAATCATCTTGCTCGTGTGCTAACATTTGTTTGATAGGACAAATACGGAATTTGGATAGAACAACACTCAGTTTTAGCGATAGTTAAATATCGCAAACTGCATCAGCGCAGTTGTACTGGAAAACGTTTACTGACCACTGAGAAATCCTACGTTCCGAAAATGAAATCTTTGAGTGCAGCAATTCCGGTTAACGTTTTTGCCGAAACAAAATGTGCAGTTGGATGCGCGCGACGAAGTTCGAAAAGCTGCTCTTCGCTAAGCAAATCAATTTTGTTGATAACTGTGGCAAAGTTTTCGCCCGCACCAATTTCCTTAAGCACCTCAAAAACTACGTGCAATTTTTCGTCGAGATAATTGTCGCTGCCATCTGCAACTATGAGCAACAAATTTGCTTCCTGGGCTTCTGCAAGTGTGCTTTTGAAAGATTCTACAAGTGCATGTGGTAGTTTTTTTATAAAACCAACTGTATCGGTTATCAGGACTGAGTTTTTACCGTCATCGAGCTTACGTGTTGTAGAATCGAGTGTTGCAAACAGCATATCCTCGATGAAAACATCTGCCGAACTCAATGCATGCAGCAAAGATGACTTGCCAGCATTTGTATAACCCACAATTGCTACGCGAAAAAGTGAGCTACGTTTTTTTCGCTGCGTGAGTCTATCTTTTTCAATTTCGCGCAGTTTGCGTTTTAGTTCGGCAATTTGGTGCAAAATCGCGCGGCGGTCACTTTCGATTTGTTTTTCACCTGGTCCTCGTGTGCCAATAGCGCCCTCTTGCCTTTCCAAGTGTTTCCACATGCCCGTCAGTCGTGGCAACATATACACAAGCTGCGCAAGTTGAACCTGTATTCGCGACTCGGGTGATTTTGCGTGCAATGCGAAAATATCGAGTATTAAACCGCTGCGGTCTAATATTTTAACATCTTGCCCAACAACTTTCGATATGTTTTTCACATGTGCACTTTTGAGTTCATCGTCACAGATTATAGTTTCAATCTCTTGTTCTGCAACAAGTTGTGCTAATTCTTCAATTTTTCCCTTGCCAAGATAAAAAGCAGGATCGGGGAAATGACGTTTCTGGGTAATTGTAGCCAAAACTGTGCCGCCAGCAGTGTCCACGAGTCGCGCAAGTTCGCGCAAGTCTTCTGCGGCGATGTTTTCGTCCTCATCGTCGAAAATGAGGCGAATGAGCGCAACTTTCTCTTTCTGCTTTTCTGTAACGAACATATGCTTAGCAGTCATATTCCCCTCGTTTATTATAGTATTATTTTCGCAAGCTTTTAGGTTGATGATAATTTACAAGACAAATGATTTTTTACAAATCTTTGGTTTTTTATGTAACACAAAAAAGTTTTGCTAAATATAAAAGTGTCGCTTGTTTCTTGAGTGATGCTATTAAACGCAATACACGATAACTGCCACCTGGACAGGACAAAGGATTGCAAAATTGCTGTAATCTGCTATAATGTGAAAAATACAAACATTGCGAGCTTGTATGGCAATTGTGAAAGTTAAAAACTTAGGTAAAGTCTATAGCCGAAAATGGGTTGCGCTTACCGATATCACTTTTTCGATAGCCGAAGGTGAGTTTGTTTTTCTCATTGGCGAATCGGGTTCGGGCAAAACCACACTCGTGAAAATTCTCATGGCAGAACTTTTTCCCGACACAGGTGACGTAATGGTTGCGGATTTCGACCTCACGAAAATCGCACGTGACCAAATACCACTCCTGCGCCGCAAAATCGGCGTGATTTTTCAAGATTACAAACTTTTGCCCGACATGACCGCATGGGAAAACGTGGCATTTGCGTTACGCGTATGTGGGTATCCCAAAAAACTCGTGCGCCAGCGCACCGACACGCTGCTTGCACTCGTGGGCTTAAACCACAAAGCACGTTCGTACCCGCAAGAACTTTCGGGTGGAGAGTGCCAACGCGTTGCCATTGCCAGAGCTTTAGTGCACTCACCACAACTACTCCTCGCCGATGAACCCACTGGCAATCTCGATCCGCATTCTGGCGAAGAGATAATGGCGCTACTTCTCACAATAAATCGCCATGGCACATCGGTGTTGATGTGCACTCACAATTTGGAACTTGTTGAACGATTTGGGTTTCGCGTCATCGAGCTAAAGGAAGGATTTATCATTGGCGATCGCCACGCAGGCAACAACACCGGACACTTTTAGAACCACTACAACACCTCCATCTCGCAAGATTACTGTCAAAACTCATACAATCACATATCCACAATTCTTTGGCATCTAAATGATTGCGCGGATTTTCCATCGGCGTGCACCTTGCGTGATTTCGAAAATGTGGTAACTTTTCGTGCGATTAGTTTTTTCGGATAACCTCACACTCAAAACATACAGCTTATGCTTCGATTACGTAGTCCATAGCACTGTAT
>CAYUDB010000059.1:0-13234 GCA_964443405.1 uncultured bacterium
CGATGTCCAATGGGCTATTGCATTTTGGTTTGCGAATGGATTTCTGAAAAAGTAAACAAACACTATTATTTTATAAAAATGTCAACTTTGCGTCTAAATACATTGGTCAAAACATGGGTGAGATTCGCAAAAAACCAATTTTTACGTGCGATCGAATTTTATCATTATGCATCAAATAGAAAACTAATTTTACTTATAGCGCTAACGGTTTTTGTGCTTGGTATTTGCGCATATTACGAGATACGAGCGATATATTTACCATGGAAGCTTTTTAAAATAGATTACGGCAGTGTTATAACCGATAGAAACGGGAAAATACTGCGTGTATATCTTAATTCTAACCAAATGTGGAAAATTCCTGCCGACGATAATAAAATCCCCCGCAAACTTGCAATTTGTGTTACGCAATTTGAAGATAGACGCTTCTATATTCACAACGGCATCGATGTTATCTCATTGTTCCGTGCAGCGTTACAAAATATAATATATCGAAAAAAAATATCAGGTGCAAGCACAATTACTATGCAGGTAGCTCGCTTGGCGAAGCCGAAAAAACGCAATTTAATAAATAAAGTTATAGAAATTTGCCAGGCACTCCTAATAGATACTTTTCTGCCAAAACATAGAATTCTGTCATTATACTTGCAAAATGCTCCATATGGCAGCAATATAATAGGAGTACATGCCGCATGTTTTAAATATTTTGGAAAAAATCTTAATGAAATTACATGGGCAGAGGCGGCAACTATTGCAGTTCTGCCAAATAGTCCAGGGCTTATCTCTATTGATAAAAGACGTGTAGAGCTTGTGGCAAAACGTAATAAACTATTGCAGCAATTGCACAGAAAAAAATATATAGATGACGAAACTTTTGAGCTATCACTTTTGGAACCAATACCTTATGGCAAAATAAAGTTTCCATTTATAGCACCACATTTCTGCAATTTGGTTCATGCGAAATATAAAAATCGAAATATTCGCACTACTATAGATTATAATGTGCAAACTCTTCTGGAAAATAAATTATCAGAACATATAGTGCGATTAAATAATGTTGGAATTAAAAATATATGTGCGATTATAATCGAAACATCTACTGGGAAAATATTGGGTTACGCTGGTTCACAAAACTATTTCGATAGATCAAACAATGGTTCTGTTGATGGCGTACTTGCCCCACGTTCCACAGGCTCGATTCTAAAACCATTTCTATATGCGCTCGCTTTTGATGAGTGCATAATCGGTGAAACTAGTTTATTAAAAGATATACCAACGTTTTACGGGGCATTTGCACCATTTAACGCTGATAACAATTTCCGTGGTATGGTTCGTGCAGATGAAGCTTTAATACGCTCGCTTAACGTTCCTGCAGTGCGGCTTCTATATACATATGGTCATTATGATTTTTATAGTTTCTTAAAAAAAGCTGGCATGAAAACACTTTTCCGCTCTGCTGATGATTACGGTTTAACTATAATATTAGGTGGTGCAGAAGGAACTGTGTTCGATATTGCAAATATGTATCGAAGTCTTGGTTGTTATGGTAAATTTGGAAATTTGATTATGGTTGAGGATGCTAACTCGATTAATGGCAAGCAATTAATAAGTGCAGGTGCATCATATAAGGTTTTGAATATATTGCGAGATGTGAAGCGACCTGAGGCAGAATATTTTTGGCAATTTTTTCAGGATAATGTGCCAATTGCTTGGAAAACAGGAACTTCCTACGGATATCGCGATGCATGGGCAGCGGGTGTTACCCCTGAATGGACTCTTGTTGTGTGGGTAGGAAATTTCACTGGTGAGGGTAATCCGAATATATATGGTGCTCGCGCGGCAGGACCTGTATTTTTCGATATATTTCGAGCTTTACCAAAAAATCCGCACAAGCTATGGTTTACAAAACCCGATTCTGCATATGAAGATGTTATTCTCTGCGCAGTTACGGGGTTTGCTGCGTCGTGCGATTGTCCTGAGACAGTGATTGGTGAGAAAGTGCGCAATGAAAAAACATTTGTCCAATGTCCGTATCACAAAAAAATATTCCTAAACAAGGCACGTAATGAGCAGGTTTGTTCATATTGTTGGTATGCTAATGATTATATTGAAGAATATAGAGCAGTATTTCCCGCTGAAGTGGCACATTATATGGCACTAAATGGCGAAAATTCATATATCTTGCCACCACATCGAAAAAATTGTCCGTCATTAACAAGTAACGAGTTCATCGATATAATATATCCCGTATCGTCTGCTATTATAAAAATTCCACGCGATAGCGATGGAAAGTTCGAGAAACTTGTTCTACGCGCAGCACATAGTGGTCAAAATGCAGAACTTTTTTGGTATTTGGACGACAAGTTTCTGGGTACCACGATCTCGGCAAAAAAATCAGCTGCCAGCACTCACAATTTTGCAGTCGATATCGATGCGGGCGTGCACAAACTTACCATTTTTGATAACGACGGCAACAAAAAAGGCGTAAGATTTAGTATCGAAAAAAAATAGATTCGAACGTTATAAGTTCTAATTACATTTTCGTGCACACACGAAAAAAACTGTTGAGTTCAAAAAACGGTTATTCCATGCGAACGGTGAAAACTTTTTGTCGCAAACTTTGAAATAGGTGCGCAAAATTTTTTCTAGCTCACGATAATCAAAGCCGATGTGCCCATGAATGTAGTTGACGCCACCAAAATTTTTCGGTGTTTCACGCGCAACACTCTTGCCGAAAGCTAAGGCGAAAATATTTCCCCAAGGCACATTTTTTCCAAAAAACACCCTGCGAAACACATTTTTGAGCGCGCCTACCAGCCCTATTTCGATGGGAACACCGACTATTATTTTTCCTTTTTCGTCGCAGATCGTATTAATAGTTGCAAGTGCTTGGTAAAGCTCGGTTTCGGGCAAATGCTCGAAAACCTCCAACACAGTTATTGCGTCGAAATGCATTTTTGAAAATTCCTCATGGCGCGTAAAAACCTCTACATTTGGCAATTTCGAGTGCGTAAGCTCACGCATGTTATCTGCAGGCTCAAAACCATAAATTTGCTTGTCGTTAAATTTTTGCGCAATTTGTGCAAGCAAAAAACCGTCTCCACAACCGAAATCTAAAAATTTCTGCCAGTTGAAACTCTCAAGTAGCGCGAAAGCACAAGCAAATCGCCGTTTGTGAAAAAGTCGGCGGAGCATGTTTTTGGAATGATGCGTCTGTTCGCTGTAAAAATTCATAATTATGTTATGCGATTTAAAGACAAATATAAATTGCAGAGCCTCAAAAAAAAACTAAATTACTCAAATATACTCATTGAAACAAAAACTTCAAAAAGGAATAGAGCATGAAAAAAGCATTTTGGCTACTTGCGGCGTTCTCGACGCTTTTTGGGCAAGTGCTTTCAGTGCACGACATCCAATTTTCCGAAACGGGTCCGTCGCCATATGCCGATGAAACCGTTCAAGTGGAAGGAGTTGTCGTGGCGAAAGATTATAGTGGCGATAAGTTCTTCATTGCCGACGAAATCGGTGGACTGTGGAGCGGAATTTACGTTTACGATTTCGACACAACACGCGTTTTTAATGTGGGTTCACATGTTCGCATGACTGCACAAGTTTATGAATACTATGATTTTACCGAGCTTAAAAACCTTACTTCTTTCGAAGTTTTGGGTGCTGGCATGCTCCCTGCGCCATATCACACCACTTGCACCGAAGCCGCATCGTCCGAAGCGCTTGAAGGTGTTCTTGTCCAAATTGAAAACGTTGTGGTGTCGGAAGATGGCACAACATCGTGGCAAATCGCCGACCACGCTGGCAATACTCTCTTAGTAAAGCGTGGCTTCGATTACGACCTCGACGTTTTTTTGGGCGACACCATATCAAGCATAACTGGCATAATGGTTTACGATTGGGGCGAGTATAAAATCGAGCCACGCTCCAACGACGATATTGTCATAACTCATGCGCCTGTCGAAACTGTGATCACTACAATCGCAGAAATTCAAGCAAACCCTGCAGCCTTTAGCGCAGTAACTATCGAAGGTGTTGTAACTGTTCCAGCAGGTACAATACACGGCACGCAACTCAAAGCCTATGTTCAAGATGCCTCTGGTCGCGGGATTATGCTCTACAAGAGCACAATTTCCGAAACCGAAAGAACCGAACTTGTGCGCGGTGCGCGCATTCGCGTGACAGGCACAGTTACAGAATATTCCGGAACCACTGAGATAACATCTTTCACCTACACAGTGTTGGGAACTGCAAGTTTGCCCACACCAGTTGATGCCTTCACTATTTTTGCAGAGCTTCTCGATTACGAGGGCACATGGATGAGATTAGCCGGTCATGTTACCGATATTTACGAAACCGGCGCATCATCTGGAAATTACAACATAACTGTCGAAAACGGCTCGCAGAGCGCTGTTGTGCGTATTTGGGCTACCACGGGCATTTCACCTGCAGCACTTGAAGTGGGCGATAGCGTTGTTGTTTACGGCGCAGGCTCGGTTTATTCGAGTGCATTTCAACTTGTGCCGGCAGTGCCAGCCGATTTCAACATTGCTACAGGCATAGAAGAAACTCCCGAAGTCGATTCGACACTCACACCCATAGCCGATATTCAAGCGAACCCATCTGCTTTCGATACGGTTACAATAGAAGGTGTGGTTACAGTTCCTGTTGGCACCATACATGGCACACAGTTCAAAGCCTATGTGCAGGATAACTCTGGCAAAGGCATAAACATCTATAAATCATCGTTCACCTCTACCGATCAAACTGCTTTCACACGCGGCAATCGCGTGAGAATTACGGGTAGAGTAACCGAATATTCGGGCATTACCGAAATAACAAGCTTTTCTTACGAAGTAATTGGCACAGGACTTTTACCTACTGCCACAAATGTTGTCAGCGTTTATTCAACTGCAACTGCCTACGAGGGAACATGGATGACACTTTCGGGCAGAGTTTCCGATGCTTATAGCACCGGTGGCAGCGATTACAACGTTTTGGTTTCTGCAGGTGGAAACAGTGTCACCGTGCGTATTTGGGGCACCACTGGCATCGACGGTTCATCAGTTTCGGCTGGCGACTCGGTGACAATTTTCGGTGTAGGCTCCATATATTCTAGCGCTTTCCAGCTTGTTCCAGCAATGTCTGAAGACATAATCATCGATACAAACACGACACCTATCGATACTACTACCGATAGCACGCTTACTCCTATCGCCGACATTCAGGCAAACCCATCTGCTTTTTCCACAGTTACTATTGAAGGTGTGGTTACAGTTCCGGTTGGAGCACTGCACGCCACACAATTCAAAGCCTATGTCCAAGATGCGTCTGGCAAGGGCATAAACATATATAAATCGTCATTCACCTCTGCCGATCAAACTGCTTTTACTCGCGGCGCCCGTGTGAGAGTTACAGGTACAGTTGCAGAATACTCGGGTGTTACCGAAATAACGAGTTTCACTTACGAAACAGTGGGCACATCACCTATGCCAACGCCGCTAAGTGTAAGCTCAATTTGGTCAACAGCTACCACTTACGAGGGCACATGGCTTTATGTCAGCGGCACAATTTCCGATATTTACAATACCGGCGGCTCCGATTACACTGCTACAATATCCGCAGGCGGCAATAGTGTGCCAATTAGAATTTGGGGCACCACTGGTATCGATGCGAGTACTCTTTCGATAGGGCAAACTGTTCGCATGGAAGGTGTGGGCAACGTTTATTCGAGCAGCTTCCAGCTTCTGCCAGCCATGCCCGTCGATATAACAACAGATACCACCGTTGCTCCGTCCGATTCCACAACGCCCATTGCAGATATTCAGGCAAACCCATCTTCTTTCTCGCGAGTTACAATCGAAGGTGTAGTCACCGTTCCTGTGGGTGCATTGCACACAACACAGTTCAAAGCTTACGTGCAAGATAACTCGGGCATGGGTATAAATGTTTACAAATCTTCGTTCACCGCTGCCGATGAAACTGCTTTTATTCGCGGTGCGAAAGTGAGAATTGAAGGCACAGTTACGGAATATTCGGGCACAACAGAAATAACAAGCTTCACATACACTGTGCTCGGCACCGATACCATGCCAACACCATTGAATTACGCTTCTCTTTCTGCACCAACGAACTATGAAGGCACTTGGATGGAAATGGGTGGTGTGGTAGCCGAAGTTTACGGTTCTTCCGACATAAATCTCAATATTTTCGTGGGTGGCACAGCTACTGTTACAGCTCGCGTGTGGTCTTCTACAGGCATCGACCTTTCGGGCATCGAAGTTGGCGATTCTGTTGTCGTTCGCGGAGTTGGCGGAGTTTACAGCTCTTCGTTCCAGCTTCTTCCGGCATTGCAAGAAGACATCGACACAATTACACGCCAACAGACCGATAGTTTAATTCTAAGCGTTCCCGAAGCGGTGCTTGTGCCAACGTTAGGTGAACAGTTGCCAATAACTTACGGAGCATCCTCTGGTAGTGCGGGCACATTGCGACTCTATGACAGAGCTGGAGTTTTGCGTGCCACACTTTTCGAGGGCACGGTGATAGGTGTTAACACCTTAAACTGGGATGGCACCGACGAAACCAAATCGCGTGTTAACTGCGGCGCCTATTTGTTGCATTTCTCCACAGTGGACGCAAATGGAAAAACCAAGTCCAAAACTGCTACTGTGGTTGTTGGCGCAAAACTCAACTAAGCACACGGGGGAACATACAATGAAAAAAACATACATATATCTCGCTGCACTTTTGCCAATTGTGCTTGTGAGCGCAGCGTTCGCAGCTTTTGAGGGTCGTCCTTCTGATGCGGCTTGCGTAGGATTTGGAGACATACCGCAGGTTTTGGGAGTTTCGGGTGCTTCGCTTTTTGGCAGCAACGGAATTTCCGCAGGTGGTGGCTGGTCACGCTCTTTCGATCACCCGGATTTCGATGCACTTTCTGCATGGATATCGTGGGGCGATGCGAAAATTGGTCGTATAGGGCTTACTTCCACAAATTTCTCAACAGGGGATTTAACTACCGAAACTAAGCTTCGTCTTGGTTACAGTCGCGCCATACTCGCCGATGCGCAAAATACACTTTCGCTTGCTGCTGCTGCGGATGTCTATTCACTTTCCTATGGCAACAGCGTGCGCGGCACAGAACTCGGTTCTGCCACTTCAATGAGCCTTACTCTCGCACTTGACGCAAAAGTTTTCGACCGCACGCGCATAGCCATTGCTGCCGAGAACATCACCGCCGCCGATATGGGCACAGAAGCTGAAGTGGAATTGCCACGAACTGTCAGCGCAGTTTTAGCTTACGAGCCTTACAAATACACACAAGTGGCTTTTGCTGCAGTTCGTCGCGCTGGGCAGGATTTTTCATATTCGGTTGCTGCAGAAGGTTCACCTGTGGAATTTCTTACATTTCGCTCGGGTTTTGCCACAAGTCCCAATCGTTTTTCGGCTGGCTTAGGTCTCAAATATAAGTTTGCAAACGTGGAATATGCTATCATCACGCACCCTGTTTTGCCTCTTTCGCATTATGTTTCGGTGGGTGTGAATTTTGTAAAATGAAGCATCGAAACGCATTACACGCAAAGCGCGCAAGGCGTTTTGAATGGATGATGCATAAGGAGCACGAATATGAAAAAAATAAATAAAATCGATGCCACGCACACATTTAAGGCTTTTGCACTTGTGGTTGCGCTGGCTATGTTTTCGACGACCTTTGCACAGAGTTTGCAAAATGCACCAATCGAGCAAATCGAAATAAACGGTTTCGATTGCACCGAGCTTGCGAAACTTCCCATAACTCAACAGCAACGTGATGCGATTTGCGAGCAAATGCTATATGGTGACGGTTTCGACAACGTGTATGAATTGTTAAAACTGGAAGTTTTTTCACCTACGGAATTCGAGCATTTGAAGCCACTTGTGAAAATAACGCCACGCATTCCAAAAGTAACGCCACTTTCTCGTGTGGACGCATTGTATTATAAAATTGGCGACTGGTTTGATGAAGGTGTGTCATCTGATCTCATCGACGAATGGGTGCTTTCGATTATGAGTCGTCCCGACCTCGGCACAATGGGCTACAACGATTTTGTTAGCATACAAAATGTTTCAGCTTCCGATGCTATGGCAATTCTAAAATATCGCAAAGATGGTGGCAAAGTTGACGACCGACGACAACTGCGAGGCATCTTGGGGCTTTCGAGTGGCGGTTATGTTGCCATGCGCGATTACATCGGCTACGACAGAGATGCTCGCGTAACGTTTTCGGGCGGTTACGTTGGCGCACGTTTTGGCAGTTCCAATGGCGAAAACACGTTTTCCAATGTGCGCGGTTGGACTTCCTACGGTAACTATTCCGCTGGTTTTCGCTTTGGCAAAAAGGAAGGCGATGAAATTTCCGGTTCAAACTGGCACAATCCTTTCGCTTATCCCGACAAGCGCTTTTACATTGCACTTTCGCGTCAAAGATTTGGCGATTTTCACATTCGCCGCGCGATTCTAGGCGATTTTGCGGCTACATTTGGCGAAGGCGTAACATTTGGCACGGGCGATTATTTTTCGTCGCGAAAGACCGGCAGCGGTTTTGAAACTCGCCAGCTTGGCATTTATCCCGACATCACCTCATCTAACACCTACACGCTTCGCGGTTTTGCACTCGAAACACGTTGGAAGTTTGTTGAACCCACGTTTTTCATCTCAGTATCGAAAAAAGCTGCCATTATGAATACCGATTCTACCGATGGTTTTTCGGAGCTTGCCGCGAACCTCACTGGAGTAGAAACCGAAGTGGAGGAGAAGCTCTTTGGCGCAAACCTCACCGTAGCGCCCCTCACAAATTTGCGCCTTGGCACAACATTTTACCGCGCATCCTACGATGAACAATGGAACCCAACTCTAAATTCGATGATATTCGACACATTCACTTTCACCGGCGCAAAACCCAAGATGGATAATCGCGATGCAGAGTTGTTGGGTCGTACACAGGGTCAAGATTTTCGTTCGGCTTTGGGCGTGAACGCAGTTTATTCACTTGGTGGTTTTTCGGTGGCGGGCGAATATGCCGAAATAATTCGCGACAAGAACATAACCACAAAAGTTGTTGGAAATTCGATAGTTACAGAAGAAGGCGATGCAACATCAGCATTATTTGGCGATGACCCATGCGGGTATGTGCTGAAGACCGAGTGGATAACAAATCGTTTTTCTACATTGGCACTTTACCGTCACTACGACGTTGATTTTGACAATCCGTATTCGCGCGGTTTTTCGGAATATCAGCGTTACAAAGGCTCAATTTTGGAGAAGGACTATCGTTTAGTTGACACGAGCTTTATAGCTTTGGCTGAGGAAAACCCTCGCCCGCAGGCTGAGGATGGTGTTTATTTTCGACTTTTTGGACGTGCTACAAACACTATATCTGGCACGCTTGAAATGGATGCGTGGAAACGACTTACCGATAATGCCGACTATCGTCGTATAGTTTTGAAAGGTAGTTATCGTCCAAATTCGGTGATGTCTTTTCGAATTTGGCGCAAATGGCAGGGGCGCTCGGAAGAAAACTCACTTGTTCCAACGAGTTACGATATTGATGAAATACGCCTCACAGCCGAAGCGCGCACATCCGATTGGTCAACAGTTGGTTTTACAATTGTGCACTCGCTTATGACGAACCCGCCGATGCCATCTTATGTAGCACCTGCTGATCCTTTTGGTGGAGATGCACTTATCGGTTCTACTGAGGATATCTCGGAAGGGCTTATGCTCGGCTCGAAAATTTTCGCTACACAAAAACTTGCTTTCGAAACTCAAGCGATAATCTACCGTGGGTGGCTTTGGAATTTCGAGAACAGTGATTTTTCGGTGCTCGAATCGAAAACCGATGCCCTGAGATGGTGGCTTGCTGCATCCGATCGCATTGGCAAGAACATGTCGCTCACATTCAAGTTTTCGTTCGATAAACCGCTTGCAATTACAAACTTAGACACACGTGGCTTCACCGCCGAAGGTGTTGTCGAGGGTACAAATATACGCGAGAGCAAAACAAGCTGGGATATCAAATTTGACTATTTCTTCTAACTATCTACAAAACATCGTGTTAGAACACGAAAGATTGCTGAGATAGTAGTTTTTTATAAACTGAGACGTCAAACAAGGACGTCTCAGTTTTTTTGTGATTTTGCGCGAATCAGTGAAACACTCGTGGGCAAAAGAGATTATCTGAAATGTGAATGTGTGATTTAGGGCTTGACCGGTTTGGCAGTATATTTTTCGATTATAAACGCTGTGTTCCCTTCGACTTGCGCAACTTCCCCGCCCGAAAACAAGCCCTCACTATTGACACGAATAGGTGTTATGTGTCTTGCGTAAAAATCGTGTGACCCTGTGCCATCCGCTACAATCTCGAAAATTGGCTCATCGTTTTGGGTACCATAATAAACGTAGGCAATTGAAAAGTCTGTTTTGCCGCGTCGTTCGACAGTTGGCAACTCGGGCATGGGTTGCCAAATGGAGTTCTCGCGTGAGGCGTCGAAGAAAACATGGCTTTGAGCGGGCAGAGTGTTGGTTTCGGCGCGATATTGCATGAGGTTGCGGTAAATATCGTGGAGAATCGATTTGGCAGAGGCGACTTTTGCCTGCATGAGCGCGTTATCGATTTTGGGCATAGTGGAAGATGAGTAGATTTGCGTGAAACCAGATTTCATAGCAAAAGTGAGCAGAATTATGCCGAAAACCACGCTCGAAACAAGTGCCAGGCGCGTTTTTTTGCCAAAAATAGGGTTCATTATACATGCGACGCCGCCGAGAATAGTGGAAAATCCAAAAATAGCACTTGTCTTGAAAAAGCCGCTTGCAATGCCAAGCAAAGCCAGAATTGCGCTAACAACTGTTAGCACAAGGACAATGTTTATCTTTGAAGTTTCGCGCTCTGTGGTCATTATATGCTCTTTGCTGTAGATGATTGGTGTAAAACGAGATTCGAAAAAAGACGCGCATCACGTACGGCATTAGCATCGGCATCGTTATTGAAAAAAGCGAAAACATCATGCCCTGCAGCAAGGTTTTCGCGGGCGAAAGCGGCAAATGGTTTCAGAAGCGGTTCGGAGTAGGCAGAGGTGTAAAGTTGTGGTACGCCGTGAAAACGCAGGTATGCAAAATCGGCAGTTTTGGTGAAAACTGGTGGAAACTTTGGAAAGCTTTGCGATACAATGCAAATGCCAGCAGTTTGAGCAGTTGCGAGGACGGATGCACTTGATAAAAGATCACGATTGCGGAGTTCGACGGCAAGGCGCACGCCCTTTGCTAATGGAGCGATGTCTGTTAGGAAAGCGACATTTGTAAAATCTTGGGGAAATTGCAATATTACTCCACCAAGTAAGTTGCCAAGTAATAATGCTTTATCTAGAAAAATTTCAAGTTGTGCTCCGGCAGTAGAAAAGTCACGCGTGTGAGTAACTTGCGAAACGCAACGTAAGAAATATTTAAATTGAGCAGGCGCGCGGTTTTTGAGAAGTGCAATAGACTCGCGATCAGGCATCGAGTAGAATGTTGAGTTCAGTTCGATGGAATTGAATTGCGTAACATAATAATCGAAATATTTTTCACGAGGTGTTCCGACAGGGTAAAAACCCTTGTCCCAATGAGAATAAAGGTAACCAGAGCAGCCACAAAAAAACTTTCCGTTCATGACACCTGCCTTTTGACGTTATAAAATACAGATACAGTTTTACAAAAGCAATTAGTTTTTCGAAAAACGTATTTCTATGCGGCTCGGAAGGTTGTGTGCAAAGCTAGTGTGTGCAGGTAAACAGATATTGCAGTGGTCATGATGGTTGTGGGGATCAGAACGGAAATGTGGCGAGAAACTTTTGTTAACGCTAAAAAAACATTGCACAGAGCGAAAAAAAATGGATTTTGCACATTATAGAATTGAACCAGAATTGAGGGCAGCATGAAAAAGTTTTTGGGAACATTAGTCATATTTCTGTGCTTGACAGGTGCATTTGCGCAAAACACGCCGTTGATTGAGCAAGGTTATTGGTCGATAACAAGCGCAAATAAAACCATAGGCGCTGCCGGGTATTCTTTACAGCCGTCGTCAGACGGTTGGATATATAATGGATGGACAGTTTTAAAAATTGCAGCTGTAGGAAAAGAACACATAATACGTATATTTTTCCAATCCAAACTTGCTCCTGATATGACACTTTTAGAGTATAACATGTCTCTTGCAGATTCTATCTTATTGGAAGCTAAAATGATAGATGATGCTCTTCAGCTTTCGATGGTGATGCAAAAAACATCGTCGGCTCCAATTTCAAATGAGGAAAAAGAGCATTTGATGAAAGAAAAATCGCAAGGCGACGCGACAGGCTCACCGACAAATGAAAAATCTGATAAAATGCCAATTCAAAAAACACAGGAGCAAACCCCTTCGGTTGCGAAAACGCTTCAAATTTCGAACCCAGTATTTCTTTTGGACTTAAATGTTTTTCCGCATTGGCAGATTTTGGCAAAAAAGTTCTTTTACATGGAAAACATGATGCAAAGTTTTACGATAGTTGTGCCGCAAATACTAAAAACTGCAGATGCCTCAGTGACTGTTGGGCATCGCGAACGCATTGGTGATCACACTTATATAACGCTAAGTTTCGCTGGAGATCATTCATTTGCAACAGCTTGGGTGGACTCAGCAAGCGGTATTTTACAAAAACTAGAGTTGCCGCGTGAGAAATTTGCGGCAGAGTTTTCGGATACTTGCCCTGACACTACAACTATTACATCATTAGAGTTATCGTCAGCTATACTGCGTCCCGAATCCAAAATAAAAGGATCGAAAATTTTGGAAAATCCGTTTACCATAAACGAGTTACATGGAACCATTGACATCGAGCTTACGGGTAAGCCAAACACTAAAACTGTGTGGCAAACTTTCGAAGGAAATTATGAAGCAAAAAGACTTACGGGTAAATTCAGCTCAATTCGCACGGAGTTTTCTGGTAAAGGCGCCATGCAGCTATCCGATTTACCTTCGCTGCCAACATCATTCGCGCCATATTTGGCTATTTCATCAGATATTCCTGCTCACAACGACGCAATAGCGGACATCAGTAAGCGCTGGATAAAGCAACTTGCAGACGCAGAAACTGTTTGGGAGTATGCAGTTATGGTCACGCAGTGGATTTCTGACAATGTGAAGCATGATCCCAACCAAAATGATGCAATTGTC
>CAYUDB010000060.1:0-13106 GCA_964443405.1 uncultured bacterium
AGTGGCGTGTTTACAAGCAGTACGTGTTTAGAAGCGGCTACGCCGCCTACTTCGGAGTTTAATTGTGTGGAAAGTGAGGAAAATTGAAATGTGCGATTTTATTTTTGGCACGGCACGAACCTTATTTTGTGTATGTGCCAGATGCAATTACGGGTGCCAAAAGCGCCGAAAGCGCTTGGAGACGCTAACGGCGCGGGGTTCTACGAGAGAGAGAACAGGGGTTTTCATTCAATAATAGCCAGTAAGCAGATGGCATACGAACGTATGCTTTGTGCAAGAGGAATCATTCGATGGTTATTTCGACGTGTTCTTGTCCTTCATCGACATCAACGAGCTTGGTAGGACCGAATTTGGTAAGCTCTGAGAAAAGTTCCTCGAGCTGTTCGGGCGACATATCGTTGAAATTCACATGAATTCCTTTTTCCGAAAGCTCCCGAGTTACGGGTTCGGGAATGTTTCCGGAGAATTTTGTGCCGAATTTCACTAATATTTTGAGCAAACCGAGAGGCAAGTTCACGTTTACTTTGGGTTTTTGTGCGCCAGTTTCGAAGACGCGAATTTTTAGCCAACGCCCATTTGTCGATGTGGAAGCAGGTTCGGGTTTGGACGAAGCTGTGCCGAGTGCTGCGATGAGTTTGTTTGCCTGTTCGGCGTTTATTTTTCCTGTTTCGAGCATGTCGAGTATTTTGCGGACTTCATCTGCCATTATAACCTCATTGTTCGTAATTAATATCAATGTCTCCGTAACCAGTTGCAAGAACGCAAGTTGCTGAAGGATTTTCGCCAAATTCGGCAATAATCTTGCGTGACTTACCATCGTTACCGTCGGAGATGATCTGTGAAGCTCCAGTAAGCGAAACTTCGCTGGTGTATATGCAGTGAATTTCGGCTCTGAAGGCGCATTCGCTAGTGATTTCGATATCACCGTATCCGGTTTTGGCGCTGAGTTCCGAGAAATTTTTGCAAGTGATGTCGAAATCGCCATAGCCTGTGGTGAATTTTGCGGTTGTGGCGGCAAAACTTGCAGTTATATCGCCTTTACCCGATTGTGCGACAATAGCTTGCACAGTAATATCGTCAATTTCGATGTCGCCTGAGCCGGTGGTAATTTTTACGGTTTCGAGTTCGGGCAATTCAACGGTTACGTCGCCCTTGGCGCATTTTACCGAAATGCCTTGATCTTGCTCGTCGATTTTTGAGGCAACAGCACCTTTCATGGAAACATGAGTTTGTTCATCGTCCGATGCAGCAGCCGACACATCGCCCGCACCTACGGCTATGACAATATCGTGAGCATCTGCAAAGTTTCTTTCAAAGTTGCCGCCACGAACAATCTCGATGCGCTTATTTTTTTCGGAAGTTCCGGTGGTTGATTGCACATCAATGCGTGACATCGCAGCATCGATAGCTTGCGGCACAACGGTGGTAACTGTTGTTAGAACGCGAGTCATGCTTTCCGCGAACTTATCTTCATCTGGAGGTTTGGTATTTTGCGCACTGCTATTGGAGCTTTCGCGCAGGACTTCGAGCAGTTGTTCTGCCTGTGCGGTTGTAATTTTTCCCGCTTCGAGCATTTCGAGCACTTTTAGAGTATCTTTTGACATTGTTCCTCCCAATGCGATTCAAGGTAGCTATTTACGGATAATCACGGCAGCATGTCATCGAGACATTCGCCATAGGTTTGAGAATCGTAACCCGATTCGCGTAAGGCAGTTATAAGCTGTTCTGCTTGCTCGACTGTGAGTTTTCCTTTATCTAACATGTCGAGCACCTTGAGTGTTTCCTTCGACATTTTTCCTCCCGCAATTTTCAAAACGTTATCGTTCATCGTTTTGCAAGAAATCATGCACAGCTGCAAGGGCTATGCCAATCGCTATGACCATTCCAAATTCAAACATGGCACACCTCCTAAGTTTTGATCTTCTCTAGAGCTTCTTCAAAGGTCATATCGCCTCTGTCGAGCGCTTCGAGAACACTTTCTGCACCTTGTTTCTCATCCTGAGGCATAGAAAGCCCCAACGCTTTTCCCAACTGGGAAATACGTTGTTTGGCTGTGGGTCGGCTAACTGAAAGCTCTTTTGCAAGTTCGCCGATGTTCCCATATGTGCGCACGAAAATCTTTATAAGCTCCATCTGCGAAGCAGTGAGTGTGGCAGAACCTTCGCTTGCGTCGAATTCGCCGCGAACGGTAATGCTACATTCGGGACATTCGTATTCTCGAATTATCAGACTTTTGCCGCAACATGGGCATTGTGAAATTTGTCTGTTCATGTTCACCTCCGCAAATATTCTAATCAAACTTCAAAAAATGTCAATAGCAATTTTCACTTTTTGAATTTTTTTTGAAAATTATGAGAAATTAATGCAGAAATATGTGGAAATAGAAAGGCAGATTCTTTAAGCAAAGCATGCGCAATTTAAAACACATTTGCCGAGATAAATAACTGAAGCGGTTATTGAAAACATTTTTTCGAAGTTTCTGCGACTGCATCAATATATAATGAATGCGCGGAAGGCGTCAATACCTAGTGCTTGGCTTTATGAAAGGTAATTTATTATAGAACAATGACATACGAAGATGCGAACAGTTTTTTAGAATTCCTGATCGGCAAAAACAGAATTAAGATCGGCGAGCAGAGGTTCGATTAAAATACCACGTTCAGACATGATAACCCATATTGGCAGCCAATTTTCGACCGCGCATGATAATCCATAAAAGCCATGTCGTGCAAGAAGTTGCATGGCTTCTGGGTTTTTGTCCACAACAGTGTGCAGCAAAGTATCGGCAGATATTCTCATGGCAAGGCGCAGAATATGAAAATCGAAGTCTTATCAAATTTTTTTTTCACAAGTTGAAAGTATTTTTTCCTCCGCTCATGTAACGTTTTGTTTTTAAACAAGTTACAGCCCAGAACATGCTCTGCGCACCGACTGGGAAATCTTGGTTTTTCTGCTAGCGCGTTAATGCCGACAAAAAAAGTTGAAAGCTATGCAAAAAACGATATATTTAAAATAACTTTTCGAGGGAGAAAAATGACTGTAGTGACAATTTTAGTGGTGCTGCTGCTTTTTTTGCTTGGTGCGGCACTGCTTTTGTTCATGTATGGTGTAGGCATTTATAATGGTCTTATCAAAAAACGCAATGGCGTTGACGGCGCATGGAGCGACATCGATGTGCAACTTCAGAGACGATATGACCTTATACCAAATCTAGTCGAGACGGTCAAAGGCTATGCCAAGCACGAAAACCAAACACTTGAAGCTGTCATCAAGGCGCGTCAGCAGGCTGTGAACATAACTGCCAGTGATGCCACCTCTAGCCCGCAAAAAATCGCCGCTGCCGAAAATATGCTCACCGGTGCATTGCGCCAACTTTTTGCTGTTGCCGAAGCCTATCCCGACCTCAAGGCGAACGAAAATTTCATTATGCTACAAAATGACCTTTCCGAAATCGAGGATAAACTTCAGCTTGCGCGTCGCTATTACAATGCTACTGTCTTGGAATACAACAACATGCGCCAAGTTTTTCCATCAAGTCTTATTGCCGGCATGTTTCATTTCGAGGCTAAAGAGTTTTTCGAACTCGAAGCCGAGAACGCACGAGTTGCGCCGTCTGTCAAATTCTGATCGATATCAATCATGCCATTTATTTGCACCGATAATAAACGCTCCCGTTTTAGGGAGCGTTTTGTGTCTGCGGCTAACTAATTAAAAATCAAGTAATTAACTACATAAAAAACGAGAGCATTCTAGTGATTTCACCCGACGAAAATATTGTAGCGTACATTGTGCCAAATTCGCCTGCGGCACAAGCGGGATTGCGTAGTGGCGATTTAATGATAAGTATTGATGGTCATCCAATAAATGACACACTAGACATGATTTACAGTTGTAGCGGAAAACGTTCATTTGACTTGCACTATAGTCGCGATGGTATCGAATCGCATTGTAAAATAAAGACTTATGGGTTTGAACACGGCATCGTATTGAACGACTTTAAAATTTTGCATTGTAAAAACAAATGTATATTTTGTTTCATAGATCAAAACGCTCCCAGCGCTCGCCGCAGCTTAGGTATTAAAGATGGCGATTACCGTTATTCTTTTCTTGAAGGTAGCTATATTACACTCACAGATTTATCATTTAGCGATTTTGAGCGTATTTTTGCGCTAAGACTTTCACCATTATATATTTCTGTCCATGCAACCGATGAGAATATTCGTAATTTTATGCTTGGTGCGAATCAGCCTCTGCACATACTCGAAGCACTCCATAAACTCAGCGACAAAAATATATCATTTCATGCGCAAATTGTTTTGGTTCCTAATGTTAACGATGGAGCCATCCTTGAACACACAGTGAACGATTTAATCAAATTTGGTGACAGTTTACTCTCGCTTGCGATAGTTCCTGTTGGCATAACCCGTTATCGTGAAAAATGTTACCCAATTAAGCCTGTAGATTTTAACGGCGCAAAAAAAGTCATTGACTGGAGCGAACATTTATTGGCAGAGCGTCGGCGTTTGCGAGGAATTTTGCAACTTGCCGATGAGTTTTTCCTGCTTGCGGGCAAAAAAGTTCCAACTGCAGAGTACTACGGCGGTTTCACGCAGATTGAAAACGGTGTAGGCATGATTCGCGATTTTTACATGCACGCGCGAACATGGAAACCCATTGATTTTAAAGCCTTTAACGAAAAAAACGTATGTTTAGTTACAGGAAAACTTTTCGCGCCAATTTTGCAGGAATATGCAACGCAGATCGAAGCGTTATGTGACTGCAAAATCACGGTTATCGCTGCCGAAAATAAATTGTTCGGTAGCACAGTAACAGTAGCTAATCTATTGTGTGGTAGTGATATACTTTCTGCACTCAATGAAGAACGCAAATACGATTTGGTGGTTTTACCACCGCGAGTTCTAAATGCAGATAAGCTGTTTTTGGATGACCTGCCCTTCGATGACTTCTGTGAGCAAATTGCTGCGCATGTTATGGTTACGAACGGTGTTACTTTTTTACCCGAAGAAATCTCCGCATGCATACAACCTTTTGCTGGCGCTTCATCATAACCAGCTATAAATCAAGCAATTACGCTCTTTGTTGTGCTGTGGTAGCGAAAAAATGATTAATAATAATATGTGTTTTAGACATACCATAAAAACATTGCGGCGAAAGGATGTGTAAATTCTTCACAAAAAAGTTCAGTGTTGCCTGCTGCTGATGCTTGTCTGTAAAATGCTTATGGAAAGCAAATGGTTTTACACGTGGAAAAGAAAAACGCGCTCACTTGAGACTTCAGCGAACGCGAGCGTTTGTAAAAAAATAAAATGCTGGGGGGCAGAGTTGAACTGTCGACACCAGGATTTTCAGTCCTGTGCTCTACCTACTGAGCTACCCCAGCATTGAAGTGTTTATAATTAACGCGAAGCCAGATTTCGCGCAAGTGTTTTTTTTCTGTTACGAAAAAAATCTTTGCGCCGTTTATTTCATCAGAACGCTCATGCGCGCACATGCGCTGTAAAGCTCTTTTGCATCGCCAATGCCGTGTGCGCCGGCGGTTACAATAAGCTCAGCTTCCAGCCCTGCTTCTTCAAACATGCCGAGCATGTTGCGATTATGCTCCAAATTCCAGTCTTCGGTGCGCGAAATGAGAATTATCGGCATGCCAGCAGCGTTTGTCCAGTCTGGTTCTTCGATGCCGCCGTGATGCGCGCATTGCGTTATAACACCGCCGAAATATTGAGGGTATCTCAGCGCAACACGAATAGCCTGTGCGCCCATGCCCGAAAATCCATAAATAACAATGCGTTTATAATCGACACTAGGGTTATTGATAAGACCGCGCACAAGCGTGAGCACGTCACTATCATTTTCCATAGCCGAACGATGGTTTTTTGCGTATTTGCACACAGCAACATTCCACCCTAAAGAGTCAAAAATCGCACGTGTAGTGTCGAAATCTGCAGCACTACCACCGTTACAGTCGAGATACACAAGTGTTGGAAATTTGCCCTCGCGCTCCTGAAACTGATAAAAATTCCCAAATTTGTCGCGCGTAATTTTGGGTTGCGCAAAACACAAACTAAATAGTAAAATCGTTGTTACACAGTGCAGATACCGAGTCATAATCAGCTCCTTTTGCCAAAAACGAGCAATAACACGCCCGATATTATCGGCGGTAAAGCCATTGTTGCAAGCACAAACAGCACCGTCGAAACGGGAAAGTGCACGCCAAAATATAGTGGATATGCTACCATTATCGCAAGCCCCAGAAAAATCATCGACCAAGCGCCGGTTTTACGCCAAAAAAGTGATGTTATCGCCGCGAGTAAACATATGCCGCCCGGCAATGTCGCGTGCACAACTGTAGCCCAAAATCCAATTTTTTCGCTAATTCCCGAAACTAAACCAAACCATATCCAAAAAAACGCCCACGCAAATGCGAGCACATAGCCCGTAATTTTCCACACCTTTTTCATTGCTTCTCCTTGCTGTCGCGCATAAGTGCATTGCTCTCAAAACATAGCACATTTCATGCCGCACTTTTTGCTCCAGCGGATGTTTTTCTCGGCACTGTGGACATTCGCGATTGGTTTTGCCAGTGGCGCCAGTAGTTTCGAAGCCCAATAAACCAACTGCTCGCCAATTAAAAATTCTAGAGACTACGCCGCCACATTGTATGCCCTTTTTTGATAACAAATTGCGCATCAAAAGAGCTAAACGCCAAATACTAATGCTTTTCCCTTGCATTTATTATATCGACATTCGCCCGCAGAGATTTCAAAAGTGTTTACAATATGACCATCATTGGTTGTAATTTCCGTAAGAAATTGCAACAGGCATAACACTCTTCAAACGCGAATTCTAATAGAATTTTGGCAGAACATGCGGAAAAGTGCAATTCGCCCGCAATTGTTTTCTAACACTATGCCGTAGATTCTGGCAGATGTGAGTGTAGCCTATCGGCACAATGCCATTTAGTCTTGGGGAATGGCGTGAGGATGGCAGGCGGCGCGTATGTCGTGGACAAGTGAGATAGACGCGCGCGTGTCATCGATGCCGAAACCGTGTCCTGCGAGTGTGCGTCGATAGACTTCGGTATGTAAGTCTCCAAAACCTTCGGTGAAGTCAATTTCCTCGCCGTCAACGAGCACACTGCGAAATGTGCCCTTATTTGCAATTGTGCATTGTGGTGGCAAGTCGTTGCGGTCTATGGACAAAAACCAACGCACATGCGCGTGTTCAAGGTCGAGTTCGCCGGCTATGCGTTTGTCGGAAGATTTGTGCAGCTCAAAACCACGAACTCCGCCGAAAATCCATATGAGCATGTCGAAAAAGTGCACGCCAATGTTTGTGGCAAGTCCGCCAGATTTCGAAACATCGCCTTTCCAACTGCGATGATACCATTCACCACGAGGTGTGACGTATGTTAGATCGATTTCATGTCGCGTGTTATTGATCTCCTCAGCAATGCGGTTTTTGAGAGCAACAATAACCGGATGTACGCGTAACTGCAAAATTGTGAACACCTTTCGACCGTATTCGCGTTCGAGTTCGCTCAATGCATCTAGGTTCCAAGGGTTAAGAACAAGTGGTTTTTCGCAAATCGCGTGAGCACCTGTGCGCAATGCAAGACGTATGTGCGCATCGTGCAAGTAGTTGGGCGCACAGATTGAAACATAATGCACGCGCGCATTTTCTCCGATGCGCCGCAATTTTTCGAGGTGTCGATCGAAGCGCTCAAATTCGTTGAAGTATTTCGCATCTGGGAAAAAGCTGTCTATGATACCCACCGAATCGTGTGGATCGAGTGCTGCAACAAGTTGATTTCCGGTATCCTTTATCGCACGCAAATGACGCGGCGCTATGTAACCCGAAATTCCTGTGAGGGCAAAATTGTACGACATTCTCTCATCCAGTTGAAGTTTGTTAAAATTTATAATTTCCCAACACTCAATCAACTTATTTCCCTGCAATCACTAAAAAATTCAGAAAAGTAGGACGCCCGTGGTGCACGCGTGGCGCACGCATGGCGTGTTTTCAGCGGCTACGCCGCCTGCACTGGAAATACTTAGGTGGTGTAGTGAAAACACGAAAACTCAAAAAGATAAGCACGCAGTGAACAATATTGCGATGCTTAACAAAAAAATGGAATTGTGTGGCAAAAAACATATATTGACTCAAAATGTAAATGGAGGGATGGTCATGCAATCGGTGATTATGGCAGGTGGTTTTGGAACACGTCTGCACCCTTTGACATACAAAATACCCAAGCCTATGGTGCCGGTGGCGGGCGCACCTATGATGGAGCACGTTATAAACCTCGTGCGCAAATATGGTTATACCGAAGCAATTTCACTGTTATACTATCACGGCGATAAGATAAGCGCCTATTTTGGCGATGGTAGCAATTTTGGCGTCAACATGCAATATATAATGGCAGAATCCGACCTCGGCACAGCAGGTTCGGTGAAAAATGCCGAAGAGCTTATTAAAGATGATTTTATCGTCATTTCGGCAGATGTTCTCACCGATTTCGACCTCGCCGATGCAGTTAAATTCCACAACGATAACAATGCACTCGCAACAATAGTCCTCACCCGGCACCCGACACCGCTCCAATTTGGCATAGTAATTGCCGACGAAAACGGCTTGATCAAACGCTTTTTAGAAAAACCTGCTTGGGGACAAGTTTTTTCCGACACAATAAATACCGGTATTTATATATTCAAAAAGGAAGTGCTCGACTATATCCCCAAAGGCAAAAATTTCGATTTTTCGCAAAATCTTTTTCCAAAACTTCTCGAAAATGGCGAGAGACTTTACGGTTATGTTGCAAAAGGTTATTGGCGTGATGTGGGCAATTTGCGCGAATATCGCCGCGCTAACGAAGACGCGCTTTGGGAAAAAGTAAAAGTAGGCTTCCCCGGACGATGCCTAAAAACTGATGATGCCGAAATTTATTATGGCGAAAATGTCGTTATTGACGATGATGCCGAGTTTGAAGGTCGTGTTATCATCGGCAGCAATACGAAAATTGCTGGTGGTGCAAAACTTTACAACACGGTCGTAGGGCAAAATGTGCACATTGAAAGCGGCGCACAAATAAACCAATCGGTGCTATGGAACAATATTTCCGTTGGCGCCGGTTCTTTGCTCGATAATTGTACTATCGCGTCGAACGTGGAAATTGGCGCAGGAACGCAAATAGAAGACCATGCAGTTATCGCCGAGGCGTGCAAAATAGGCAGTGGCGCCACAATTTACGCAGGTGTAAAAATTTGGCCCGAAAAGATGCTCGAAGATGGCGCAGTTCTTACCGAATCGTTAATCTATCGTGATGTTATAGGCTCGGAGCTTTTCACGCGCGCGCGGATTTCGGGCACAATAAACTGGGATATTGCTCCCGAGTTTGCCACAAAAGTGGGTGCTGCCATGGGTGCCACACTTTCGAAAGGCAACGGCACGCTTGTCGTGTCGCGAGACCCAGATCGTGCATCGCAAATTACGGCACGTGCACTTTTCTGCGGTGCTATGTCTGCTGGCATGGATGTGGAAGATCTTGGTATTGTGCCCATACCTGTTATGCGACAGTACATGTTCAACCACCCGCGCACAGCAGGTGTGCACATTCGCAAATCGCCCTACGAACATCGCCGTCAAGACCTCATTTTCCTATCGAATAACGGCAAAGATCTCGAAACAGCCAATTGCCGAAAGGTGGAGCAGCTGATCTTACGCGAAGGCATAGGGCGCGCCGATTACGAAAAACTCGGTTTGCTCAACCGCCCGCAAGGCATTTTGGAAGAATATCGCAAGTCGATGATAGAGCATGTGAAGGTGGAAAAAATTCGCACGGCAAAATTCCGTCTTGCTGTCGATTATGGTTTTGGTGCTGCCGCGGTAATGTTGCCATCGATTCACGAATATGTTGGAGCCGATGTTGTTGCGCTCAATGCTTTTATGGACGCCAATAGACTTTCAAATACGCGCGAGGAACGTGAGATTTCATTCGAGCGCCTTGCTTCGATAGTTAAGGCACTTGGTGCTCAGCTTGGTTTTGCCATCGACCCAATTGGCGAGCGCCTCACTATTTTTGACGAAAATGGCACGCTTTATGCCGATCACGATTTACTTTCGCTTGTGCTAAAGCTTTATCTTTCTGTAGAAAAGCCGCAAGCAGTAGCTGTGCCAATCTCTGCTTCGATGAGCGCGCAAATGATTGCACGCGAAGCTGGTGTGCGTGTCATCCACACGAAAGATGACCACCTTTCGATGATGGAAGCAGCACTTTTGCCTGAAGTTGCTTTTGTGGGCGGCACGCGAGGCGGTTTCATTTTCACCGAATTTGGTTTCGCCTGCGATGCCATGTTCTCCACAGTGAAAATCCTCGAACTTTTGGCACAATCGGGCAAAACACTATCGCAAATTGGCGAAAACCTACCACATTTCCATCGTCTAACGCGTGAGGTTTCTTGTCCGTGGCACAAAAAGGGCACGGTTATGCGAACACTTATCGAGCACACCGAAGATATGCCGCGCGAAATCATCGACGGTGTGCGCGTTGTGCATTCCGACGCATGGATTTTGGCTTTACCCGATGCTGAGCGCCCGATTTTCCATGTTATCGCCGAGGGCAAAACCTTCGATTCTGCCCAAACCCTCGCTGAGCAATTCATCGACCTTATTATAAAATGTCAATCCGATTGATTTGAGCTGTTGTGACGCCTATGCACCATGCGGGTTACAGACAATTAACCGCATGGTGCCCAAAATATTACGAGAGTTTCTGCTCAAATTCTGCAAAAGCGAATCGCGCAGCGCCGATAAAAATACGAGAATTGGCAACAGAAAAGAATTGCAAGCAAGACATGTAGCGATATATTGAGCACATGGAAAACGCGAACGAAAAACACCATTTGCGCAATGCAAGTTATCTTGTTATAGCGCTTACGTTTGCATTACGGTTAGTTTTAGGATTATTATACGATCTCACCCCGCAAGAGGCGTACTATTGGGATTTCTCAAGAAATCTTGCACTTGGTTATTTCGACCATCCGCCGGTAACTGCTTGGACTATACGATTTTTTTGCGAGCTTTTTGGCACAAGTGTTTTTGCAATTCGTTTTGGCGCAATACTTTATGGTGCTGGCGCATTAATATTTCTGCATGCAATCACTCGGCGCATCTGGGATGAGCGGGTAGCGTTTTTTTCGATTGTTTTGGCGGCGTGCGTGCCGGTTTTCAACACTGCCGGCATGTTTTTTACACCAGATCCACCACTAATTTTCTTTTGGTTAGCAGCGACATATTTTCTTTTACATGCGCTTGAAAAGAATAGCTGGTTTTTTTGGAGTTTGGCAGGATTTTCCGGTGGAGTTGCACTGTTATCGAAGTACACTGCGGTGTTTTGGTTTGCGGGTATCTTCTTGTTTTTGCTTTTTTCGCGCAAAAATCGACAAGTATTTTTTACGCCAAAACCATATGTAGCACTGTGCATTGCACTACTAGCTTTTTCGCCACAGCTTGTTTGGAATTCGCAGCATGAATGGGCTAGTTTTGCCTATCAGAGCACACGCAGAGCTGGTGAAGTGCATCGATTGCGCCTTGATTATTTTTTTGGTTATCTTGGCGCACAACTCTTTTCTCTTTCTCCTATATTGTATTTTTTCGCATGGAAAAACCCTATTAGTGCGTTACTAAAAACGGTATTAAAAAAACAGGATGATGAAGCAATATTAATTACATGGTCTCTTGCATTGCCGATGATGATTTTTTTTAGCGCAGTAGGGTTGGTCTATTGGGTAAAACTAAACTGGATTATTCCGGGATATTTTCTTACAATACCAGCATTTATCGAAAAAGCTGGACACAAGTTACGAACAGGATCTTTAATTTTATCGGCAACCATAACATGTGCGATAATCATTATATCGCTGTTGCCATTCGTTCCCGCGAGCGGTGAACTTGCCTCTACGCACGGTTGGGAGCAATTAGCGGAACTTGTTCAAGCTCAACTAGATTCGCTACCGCCATCTGAGGCGGGGAGCAATTTTGTTTTTGGTGGCGAGTATAAAGTGCCTGCCCAGCTTGCCTACCGTTTGCGCGGACAAATCCGCACTTGCGGTCCTGATATACTTGGAAAAAATGGATTTCAATTTTCCTATTGGGTTGATATAGATACACTTGCGAATCGTAACGCAGTGCTTGCTATCGATCCACGTTGGGGTTTTAGGGCACGACATGCAGAAGCACTGTTGCCACAGTTTTTCGACCACTGGGAAAAAGTGGCTGAGGTGCCGTGTTTTCGCGGAAAATCTGAGGTAACACGGTTTCATGTTTACCGTTGCTATGGATATAAACCGCTTTCTGCCAAATCATTAGCTCTATGATCCAAGTAAGTGTTTGCATTGCGCACAGGACACGGATCGCCATAAACTGAGTTTGGCAATAAAAAACACATCGTGAGTGTCATGCTGCGGAAAACCGAGGTTGGTCGCGAGAGATTTAAGGTTATCAACCATCAGTTCTTGCCTTAACAATTGCTTTAACTAATTGAATTGTAAACTATTTATTCTAAAAGATTTCCCACAGACATAATTAGTTTTTTTTCTAGCAATATGTTATTAATTTGCAGAAATTGCTCTCAAGGAATTTACTGTAAATCTCATTTTGCCTTGGCAAAGTGAATCAAAGCTAAATGCACTGAGCCGCATCAGTGACACACGCACCGCGAAGAGACGTTGTGTGTTAACTGATGACATAAAAAGGTGCACAGGCGCGAACGCTCAGAAATCGGTAACGATGTCAACTTCAAGAGATAAATCGAGTTGCGGTGATGAATGAGTTATTGCACCTGCCGAAATGAATTCCACACCGGTTTCGGCGAAAGCGCGCACAGTGTGCAAATTGATGCCGCCAGAACACTCGAATGGCACATATGCATTTTTTGCACGAAGTGCAATTGCAGCAATTACTTGCTCGGGTGTAAAGTTGTCGAGCAGTATTCTTGTTACCGGGTAATGTAGTGCGATTTCTAGTTCTTCGAGGTTTTTAACTTCTATTTCGACTGGCAGTGTGGGTGTATGTGTTTCAAAAAGTTTTTT
>CAYUDB010000061.1:0-13106 GCA_964443405.1 uncultured bacterium
ATATATCATGATTATTATTCATATTCTTTTAATGTTTTTTAATTTATAAATCTAAAAATGAGGTTAGTGGAGATGAAGCCTCTGCACTATTTGATATTTTTCCAAGTCCTGCCTCGTAAGCCATTCTACCAGCCTGTACGCTTAGTGCAAAAGCTCTTGCCATTTCAATAGGGTTATTTGCAATAGCAATAGCAGTGAGCATGGCAGCTACACTCCCCTTTCCCTTGGTCCCTGCTATGTGAAAGGAGGCGTATTTTTTGTGAGGATTGCCCAGTTTTTCCAATAACGCTTCAATATTTTTTAAATGAAACTCTGGTGCAGAAATACGCTTAGCATCTGCTTCATAACTATAAAGTGAATTCAAAAATTCGTAAGCTGTTGCATAATTGACTATTTTAGACATTTTATTCATCCTTGCTACCCGAAATTGTCGCGAACGCACTGTGATTATGTATTGACTCAAAGCTTTCACATTCAACGATGAATTTCTCAATGCGCGAGTCGGCAAAAAGTTCAGCTGCAGCATCACGAACTATATCTTCGACAAATTTCGCATTCTCGAATGCGTATTCTGTAACAAATTTTTCGTCGGGACGCTTCAGTAATGTGAAAATTTGAGCGCTAGCAGCTTTTTCAGCAATCTCCACAAGCTCTTCGAGCCAAACAAATTGAGAAAATTCTACGGCGATAGTTAGTTTTGCCCTTTGGTTGTGTGCACCGAATTGTGATATTTCTTTTGAGCATGGGCAAAGTGCGGTTATGGGAACTACAACTCCAAGAGTAAAATTATATTTACCTTTGATTTGTGCGTTAAAAAATGCTTCATATTCTAAGAAAGATTTTGCGCATGTTACAGGTGCTGCCTTTTCTATAAAATATGGAAATTTCATTTCAATTGCGGCGCTTTCGGCGGAAAATGTGGCTAGCAATTCATCAAGCATTGCTTCCATGCCGTCATATGCAATTTCGGAGCGAAATTTTTCGAGTGTCTCCACAAATCGGCTCATGTGCGTGCCTCGAAACTGCTTCGGTAACGCCACCCACATTGTAACTTCTGCCACAGTATCCTGGTATTTCTGAGCCTTATCGAGAACTTTTACAGGATATTTAAGCTTTGTAATGCCTACCTTATCGATCGGCAGCTCATGTTTTGGTCTCTGTGCCTGAACATCTTTCATGAAATCCTCGCTTTTGTCGAGAATATATTGGTTTTTTGCACGGAAAAAAGCGAAGTTTTTCTCGTAGGCAAGGTAGTTTTGTAATACCATCTTACATGAAAACTAATGCACAAAGTGAGATAGTACATTTTTCACTTGCACTTGAACGCACTACATATAGTTTTTCGCAAAACAAGGAGGTTTTTGTGAAAATTTCCAATAGAGCGCGCACTATGCCCGCATCGCCAATTCGCAAACTCGTTCCGCTCGCCATCGACGCACGCAAACGAGGTATCGAAATCTTCCCGTTGAACATCGGACAACCCGATATTGAAACGCCACAGTCTTTTTGGAACGCTGTGCACAGCTACCCAGCAAAAGTGCTCGAATACGGTAACAGCCAAGGCGTCCCAGAGTTCCGCGAATGGCTCGTTAAATATTACGCAAAATACGGCATTACTCTAACTGCCGATGAAATGATAATCACCACAGGTGGTTCAGAGGCAATTATGTTTGCCATGACCGCTGTCACCGACCCGGGCGACAACATAATCGTTTTTGAGCCGTTTTATACAAACTACAATGGCTATGCCACAATGTGTGACATATCTCTCACGGCAGTTACATCACGTCCAGAAGATGGTTTTCATCTACCTTCTGAGGAAATCATAGAATCGAAAATTGATTCACGCACAAAAGCCATACTCATTTGCTCGCCAAACAACCCGACAGGCACAGTGCTCTCGCGTGAAGAATTACTTCGTGTGGCTCACATTGCACAGAAACACGATCTTTTCGTCATAGCCGATGAAGTGTATCGTGAGTTTGTTTATGATGGCGAACACACATCGATTTTGCATTTGTCCGAACTTCACGATCGTGGCATTGTCGTCGATTCGATTTCAAAAAGATTCTCTGCTTGCGGTGCAAGAATAGGAAACATAGCAACACATAATTGCGAAATTCTCACAGCGTGTATCAAATTAGGACAAGCCCGTCTGTGCCCACCAACAATTGAACAATATGCAGCGCAAGCTGTGCTCATGCACGACGATGCAACTTACTTCACTCGCATGACCGACGAATATCGTGCCCGTCGCGATGCTACATACGAAGAACTTATGAAAATCGATGGTGTTATTTGCAAAAAGCCCGCTGGCGCATTTTACATCATGGCAAAGTTACCCGTTGATGATGTCGAGGCTTTCGCTCGATTTTTGCTCACTGATTTTTCTGTCGATGGTAAAACGGTTATGGTTGCGCCCGGACCAGGTTTTTATGCAACCCCAGGTTTGGGCAACTCCGAGATTCGTATCGCTTATGTTCTAGAAGTTGACAAAATGCGTGCAGCAGTAAAGCTGCTTGCACAGGCAGTTAAAAAGTTTAACTCTGTAAAATAACATTCACTTACTTCCAAACGGGCAGCATAAACTGCCCGTTTTTTTGTTTACCATTTTGGCGCAGCAAAAAAAGAAAAGGCATTGACAAAACATTTTGTTTTATATAATGTTACAACAAATAAACAGGAGATGACCATGACGAGAATTTTCTCCACCGTCCTTTGCACAGTATTGCTCGGTGCTGTTGCATTCGCTGCCACAATTAGTGGCACAGTTATCGAATCTGGTTCGCCTGCCGGTGCAATTCCAATAGTATTGCAAAATCTCGATTCGCCGATACCACTTCCACCCGATATTGTTGAAACAGACAGGTCGGGCTATTATTCTTTCGATCGTGTGGTGCCAGGCAATTACTCATTGATGCCAGATTACACACATGCTGCCACACCATCTGAATATCGTATTACAGTTTACTCCGATAGCGACATACTTACAGGTTACGATTTTCTTATTGGGTCAACTACCACTGATGCAGCTATTGCTGGGCGACTCATGTTTGACGATGGTACCCCCGGCGCTTACAGGACTGTTTATGCAGAATCATTTTTATCGGGCACGTCATTTTCCACCACTACAGATGTGAGCGGAAATTATTCGCTGATGGTTGCCGGTGGCGACGAGTATTATGTTTATCCCGAATACATTGAAGGTTATTATGTCGAACCCACTGATTATTACGTGTTAATCGCTTCGGGTACTGAAATGGGTGGTTACGATTTCACATATAGCCCAGAAATTGTGACCGATCCCGATGCATGGATAGAAGGTCGCATAACCTATGACGATGGCTCACCAGCATGGGATGCATCTGTTTATGCATCAAACGATTGGACGGGCGACATGTACTATGGAGCAGTAGATTTCGATGGTAGATACAATATTGCAGTAGTTGGTGGATACGATTATTACGTGTGGTGCGAATCTGCAGGTGGTTTCTTAAGCGAACCAGATAACTACTATTTATCGATCTCGACGGGTGAAACCATTGGAGGAAATGACTTTACGTTTTTACCCGATACCACAACCGAAACATACAGCATCAACGTTTATATTAGCAACCGAACTTACACGGGAATTGGTGGCATCATGGTTTCTTGCGATGGTTCTTCGGAAAGCACTGCAGGATATACCGACGCTTATGGAAACATCTACTTTTCGCCAACAACTGCTGGCAGCTACACCATAACGCCTTCATCACCTTTCTACACGTTCACTCCAATTTCATTGGACGTCGAAGTCAGCGATTGGGAACCTTACGCGTACGCAGATTTTGTTGCTGAAACGCTTGTAATACCCACATATACAATTTTTGTTGCAGCCTACGATACAGGCATGCACGGCATTAGCTCTGTGACAATCGATTATAAACTATTACACGAAACAACTTGGCAGAACACGCTCACAGGCGCTGATGGCACAATATCGATAATCGTTCCTACAACAGGCGATTATGAATTACGCGGCACATATTTAACTGGATTTTTCGTGTATCCCGCTACAGCCAATGCCACAATAGCATTTGGGCACCCGACTGATAGCGTAGAGTTCTTTATTTTGCCCGATACCAAAATCGACGAGCAAGTAAATTTGCCAAGCCACAGTGAAATCTCCACATATCCCAATCCTTTCAATGCGAATGTTGAAATTGACGCACCCTCAGCAACATATGTTGAGATTATCAATTACATGGGCAAACACATCTGCACACTCGAAAAACCTTCTGCACATGGAAAATTCATTTGGCAACCTGATGCAGGAACTTGTGCTGGTGTGTATTTTGCACGAACAAACGCAGACAGTGGCGTCTCTACAGCACGATTGTTATATATCAAATAATCAACTAGCAACGCCCTCATTAAATGAGGGCGTTGTATTTACCGACATGGAAAGCATTCATCACCAGCGCCTACACCTGAAAAAAATAGCTTACAGCGCGCTTTGCGTATGCGTTACTGCGGTGTGCGCGCAAATAACTATACCACTGATAATCCCAATAACATTGCAAGTGTTCGGAGTTTTTTTGGCAGGCTATACATTAGGACCACGCTGGGGATTTTTTGCCATGTGCGTTTACATCGTAGCAGGCTTGGCTGGGTTACCCATTTTTGCAAACCTCAACGGTGGACTAAATGTGCTAGCAAAACCAACTGCAGGATACTTGCTTAGTTTTCCTTTTGCTGCATATGCAGTTGGTTTTGTAAATCGAAATATTAGCCACAATATTACGGCATTTCTTTTTTCGGCATTAGCTGCAAATGCAATAATTTACGTGTTTGGAGTTTTTTGGCTTACACATTGGAGCACACACATTGCTGCAAAACCGCTGTCGTTTGGCACTGCTTTGAAGATTGGCGTAATACCTTTCTTGCCTTTCGATTTCGCGAAAGCTTTGGCAGCGTATTACATCAATACTGTTTTCGAAAAACATATGCGCGCCGAGTAGTATTCTGATGCCAGGCTTATTTGATGTAGAACACTGTTTTCGTTGAACTAACATTTGCACCTGCTCGAACGAAATACACACCAGAAGGCAAATCGATCTCTGGTATCCATGCAAATATCTGACTTTGCAGGTGGTTGTTTTCGAGCGTCTTCAACACCCGACCGCGAATATCGAAAATCTCACATTTCGAGCTTGCAGGAACCTCAATGGAAAGAGCGGAGTTGAACGGGGTTGGATAGACATTAACTTCGTTTTTCGCAGGCAAGGCTACCTCTTCTTCTACTTTCAAACCTTCCCACCCCGATAAACGTGCCATCATCCACCACCAAGCAATGCCTTTGCGATAACAGTTATCATAACCGGTGTGGGTGCCTTCATGTTCACCCGATTCGAGATAGTGTGGGTGCTCTACTGGCACTTCTTCGCCATCGTAGGTATATGTGTAAAACTCCCATTCGTGCGATGTTGGATTGTACCACCACGGATCAAATTCGCCAAAATCAAATAGAATTTTGTTGTGATCGATGCAATACTGACGTATAATGTTATTATTATTTTCGCGATTCCAACCTGTCCACTCGCCATATTGGGAATGTCCTGTCATATAAATGAACGTTACAGATGGAAATTCTGCTTCAAGTGCTTCCATACTATCGAGATACGCAAGTATTTGAGATGCAGACCAATCTCCGGGCTGTCCACACCAACCAAACATTGAATAGTTAATTGTGGGATTATTGCGCAATACCTGACGTGTGTTTTCCATGCCTTCATGAGTTGCAAAATACAGTTCAGGCGTTATGTAATCGCCCACAGATGACATCTGCCCATTAAACACGCAAAACGTGTTTGCCAACAATGGAAGTGCACACCAATCTGCTTCATAGGCGTAAAATGCATTATCGTTTTCTATGTCCTGAGCACCAACATTCAGCTGCCACCCGTGTGATGTGTGTGCGTAATGCATGTTTGCGTTCGTCTTAACATAGTTTATCCACGAAGTGGGTATGGCACTGAGGTTAGTGCAAGTGTGATCGATAATTAGTGGTGCATCGAGAGTTCGAGCAAACACCATCGCAAATGATAAAACTGTCAACCAGAACCATTTCATTGTCTCTCCTTGTTAAAAATGCCAATACACAAACTTCACATTTATAATATACTATTACAAATATGCTAGCAAAATTAATTAATCAGCTATAGTGCACAAAGTTAATTATTATCTATGTGTGCGCGCAAAAAAATGCGGCGAATCACCATGCTCGCCAAAACCTATTTCTTCGCCAATAAGCCCTATGCGCATGGTCAAACAGTCGATGCACTCTTCGGCACTTTCGTCCATGCAAGGTTTGTTATCGTAAAGTTTGTATAGCGGGCGATATTTTTGATCGGTAACATTTGGCATTATAATGTTTGCACCGGCTAAAAGACCAAGTTCTCGTCCGTTCGGCTTGAGTGCTTGCAAAGCCGTAGTTGCTGCAATGTTCACATCTTGCAAATGGATGCGCGTCACCGCAATCATTTTGAGTGCAAAATCGAGCTGCTTCTGAGGGTCGAAATTTTCCTGAAAACGTGCCAAAGGCGTTTGCGCATGAGGAATAAACGGACCCATGCCAATCATATCGACATCTTCGCGTTCAAAGAACAACACATCATCTGCAAGATGCTCAAAAGTTTGTGCAGGCAAACCTATCATAACACCAGTACCAGTTTGGTATCCAATCTTCTTTAACGTGCGTAAACACTCAAATCGTTCATCGAAATGATGGTCATGTGGGTGTAAGGATGCGTAAAGCTCTGCATTTGATGTTTCGATGCGCAAAAGATATCTGCGTGCACCAGCTGCAAACCAGCGTGAATAGGTATCGGCAGTTTGTTCGCCTAAAGAAAGTGTTATTCCAAGCTCGCCATTGGTTTCTCGCATAATTCGAATGAGCACTTTCTCCACAAAATCCACAAACTGTTTATCGTTGCGTTCGCCCGATTGTAGAACTATGCTACCATATCGTTTACGATATGCCCAAAGGCATTCGGCAACAATTTCTTCTTCGGTCATCGAAAAACGTGTTACTTCTCTATTGCCATTGCGAATACCACAGTAGTAGCAGTTTTTTGTGCAGATATTACTAAACTCTACAATTCCACGAAAATGCACCTTTTTGCCCACAAACTGTTCTTTAGTGCGATAGGCTTTTGCGAAAAGCGCACGCATGTCGTCGCGATTGTCGATCGACAAAAGTTCAATGATTTTTTGTTTTGTCAGCATTTTATTTTATGTATCGTAATGGTATTTTGTTTGTAGAAGTCATTGCAAAATAAACCCCAGAAGCCATTTCCGGTGTTGGTTCTCACGTTACGATGCCCGATGTTGGCGCAGTTGCCTGCCAAATGATTCTTCCAGTGAGTGTTGCAACACGAACAATCGAATATGGCTGTATTTTGATTTGACATTTGTTGTTAAATGGATTTGGATATGCCGTTGACAATAAAGGTTTCGCAAAAAGAATCTCATCAGAATCCACACCACGTTCGGTTCTTGTAGCTCGGAGCATGGATTCTTCAATAAGGTTGATAAGGATATTGCGAGAGATAGCATCGCCTTCAAGGGTGTACATGAAAGCCATTGAGCCGGCAGTAAATATAAAACCACCATTCCAGTTTACAGAGCTATCCGCATGATCATTTGGGAAATAAAGCCACCCAGTACTCAGTTGACCCGATGGGTTTTGCCCGTGCGCGAGAATGACGAAATCGGATGGCGTAAACGAACAGATTTTATCGGTTTCGATACCAGAAGCAAATTGATCGTATCTTGCCTGCAAACCGAAATACTGCCCATGAAAGCCATCGGTCCCATCGAAAACCCAATGTTCGTAGTTTTCAATTGAATAAGGCGCATAAGTGCGAAAGCCTTTACCATCGTAATATACTCCAGCAAATCCGGTTATTGCAAATGCAGGATCGACTATACTCCACAAACCGCCGCGTGTTCTATCCATATCGTGGAACGCATAGTCTTTACGACATTCGATGAGGTTACCATCTTCGTTCATAGTTATTTTCCAGTAAGCATTGTTACCACCCAAAAAAATCAAATGCCCACCATTTTTCACATACTGCTTCGAGTTCAAAAGCATCTCGTAAGACCAATATTCGCTGTGGCTGCCAAATATTATCGAAGAATATTGATTGCTTATTCTTCCAAAATGCAAATCCAATTCTGTAAAATAGTCTATAGAATAACCTAAATTTGTAATGATGCTCGCGAGAAAATGATCTGCTGTGAATAAACCCAAATATGCAATATGCCCGTAATCACTCCAGAGAACTTGTGCAGGCAAAAATGGACGTTGACGATTTACATAAGGTGCCGGTCCGCCAACATATAAGCTTGTATCTCTATAGTCATTGTAGGCGTGATATGTGTTTGTTGTGAGCACAAAAGCTATGCGCTCGGTTTTACTTTCGGAACTTCCATTGCGCACAACAAAAGGCCATGCAGTACGTCGTGTTCCCGCTTTCACGTGAAAGACATATAGACCGGGAATAATATTTGTAGGCAGAACATAAGACAAAGTTGTGTTCCAACCGCAGCCATTTACGTGCGGATGGACATTATCGGTTTGTAATGGTGCTGGTACCGAATAAAAGGTTTCTAAGGTGTCCGAAGTTGGTAAAAGCCTAATCAAGTAAACGTCACAAAGACCAGAAACAGAGCTGATATAAAGGTTGATAGTGTCTCCAGGTAATGTGGTTTCATTATAGCCATAACACAGAATTTGTGCGTCAGGCGTCGCCCATTTCTCTTCATGAGCATCTTCCGCATCTGCACAATTGCAACAAGGTATTACACGGTCACAGTTGTGTTTGTTTGCTGTAACTTCACCTTTTTTCGCAAAGAATAGGGCGAATGCAAGAAGCAGCATCAAGCCTGCGATATTAGAAATATGCGGTATAGCTTTTCTCATAATTCACTTTATAAAAAGAATAGTTTTGTATGTTGTACCAAGTTTTTCAGAAAAAGCTTGCACGTAGTAAACACCACTTCCAGATTGTGGAACCCAGGTTTTTTGGTTTTTATCTAAACGTGCAACTACTCTACCATTGAGGTCAAGTATTGTCAACAAAGCATCATCTGGAGCTTCGATTGTGCATGAGGAATTGAATGGATTTGGATAAGCCGTAACATAAATATCCTGTGGCACATTTGCAAAAGCATATTCCTCAATGCTAAAATAATCTTCGGGAAAAGGACGAATTCTCGCTCTCATACCTTCAGGTGCATATGGTATCGATGAAAGCCACAAATATGGTGGTCCACCAGCATCAACAAAGTAAATGATATTGCTCAGATTGTGAGGCGAAAAAATTGGCACAGTGCAGAAGTAATGATATGGATATGTCGCGGCACGAGTCATGGGATACCCAGTGTAAGTCCATGCAGAATCGATGCTTACATATACTTTAACATTATTTGTAGCCCAGAAATATGATGGAACATCTGCCTCAAAAATTATGCCTGAAGGATCGATGGTAGCGGTAACAGTTGGAAGACGAGGTATATTCAAGCCAGCGCGTTTCATGGCAAGCACCGAAGCTCCAACACCGTAAAGTCGGGCATAGAAAGTAAGAGAGTTGTCGTAAGAATCGTAAAGCCCTGAGTATTCGCCAGAAGCATAATAGATGTGATGATCAAAATCAAAGACAACTTCGAGGCGCGTGCTTTCTGGATTGCAAAGTGCGTAGGAAGCAGGGAAAGTAGTTGTTGGATCAAATTCATCTTGAGCACCACAAATAAATGTTACAAAGCCGCACAAATTTCCCAAATGTGCCACTGGCGAGATGTAATTTTGCATATACACACGTGTGGAATCATCGAAAACAGAACCACTGAGACGAAAAATATCATATATCCATGTGGATTCCGCAACGCCAACTGCATAATCTGTTTGAGGAACAACAGGAAAAGTTATGCGCAAACGTCTGTCAACGGAATTAGCCAAAATTCCCGCAGTAGCTCCAGCTGAAAACCCCAATAGACAGATCCAATCATTTTCCACAATTGACACATCTTCGAGATAGTTAACTGCACGCATTGTGGCATATCCAAATTGATAGAACCAGTTTTTGCGAACATCAGGATAAGTAGTGACAACATTTGCAAAATCGTATGCAGAACGCCCTTCAGAAGCTCCATGCCCAGGTGCAGAAATAGCTAAAGCAAAACAACGCATCGCGGCAGCAGCACCCATAGCCATAATAAGTTCACCATCCATGCCGATGCCATGGTTCACAATCAAACCTGCCATGGAAGTATCATCGGGTGGATATGCGAAAAAAGCTTGTATGCGAATTGTAGTATCGACACCACCGTATGAGTTGAAACGTATTTCACCCACTTTCAGGTCCTGCGGCGCAAAGGTTAAAATATCAGTGAAAGAAGTGTCGGCAGTCCAAAGTGTTTCAACATCCATGGTGCTGTGATTGCGAATCGCTGGCAAATCCCAAACATCATAAGGGGGCACTGCGAAACATGCAGTGAAAAGCAATGCGAAAAAAACAATATGTTTGATGCTCATAAAAACTCCTTGATTTTGCTCATAAATATTGGTTTAGAAAGATTATTGACAACTATTTTTTTGAAAGCATGCGTGCAAAAACAAGCCTAAGCAGATTGCTTGCTTGGGTTCATTTCTTTCATTCGCATCTTAATTAAATGCCATCAGTTATATGTAAAAATCAGCGCTTTTGCCAAAAGATGGTTTCATGCCACATAGTTTGGCGTGGTTTTCCATTACTGTCGCGTGGAATTGTGTATTTGTATGTAGAAACGCACTTTTCCGCCCAGGTGTCGAAAATCCATTTGGGTCGAGCTTGCAAAACAGTGGCACTGCCCGGCACAACATTACCGTTCTTGTCGATAATAAGCTCAATAACAGCAACACCTTGAGAAACAGAATCTGGGATTTGTGACACCTCACAACTAGGAGCAGATATTATTTGTGGCGCAGATTTGGTATCAAGTAGCCATTTATTTGGCACAGGTGGATACATTTTCCACTTTCGCTTTTTTGCGAGAATCTCTAGTGTGTGAAAATAATGCTCGACAGCATTGAGTTTGTAACTTGTAGGCATAGTTATAGAATCGTCAATGAGAACATGTAGCCACAGTTCACGCCATTGCGAAGGCAATTTTGCCTTTGTGCCCAAAAGCAAAAAATTAAATTCGCCATATTCGAAAATTTTAGCCTCATGTTCCTCACGCCAAATCTCAGTACCACCGAATTCTGCATCACTAGCCACAAAAGTGAGCTTGTGAACACCTGTTGCGGCTTCGCCGTTATCGAGCATGCGCCCAATGAAAGTTACTGAGGATTGAGCTTGAGCAGACACTACAAGCGTGAGCCATAATATCGATATGAGTTCTTTTTGCATGGGTCAATTTCTAGTAGTTTATTTGAGTGGAATCATTTTTTCGGAAACATGTATCTATTGCATATAAGCGTTGGCGGTTATCGATTCGAGCTTCGCCGGTAATGCTGTGGCAAAGTGCTCAGCAAATTTCTCTATTCGAGAAACTGTTATGCCATAAAGTTTAGTCAAATCCTCTGCCAAAACATCTGAAACCGCCGAATCTGTAAGAACCAAAAAGATGTGAGATTTGTCAAGCCCCATAATCTTGGACATTTTTGCATATTTATCTATGTGGCGTTGATAATCACCAGATTTGGCTTCAATCCAAAAAATACTTTCTTCCACCGAACAAAGCACATCCAATTCAAAATCATCACCGTTTGGCAATGATATTTGGGCATTGTTAATGATCGCATATTTCAGCCTGCGTTCGCGAAGCAGGGATAGGATTTGGGTTTTGACAAATCGCTCGAGCCATTGACCAGAAAAAAAATTCAACGCTTTAGGTGAAGTATTTGGTATTGCATGGATAAGATATATCGGAGATTTTTGGTAAAAGTAGGATGTCAAAAGTGCTATGCTGTACAAATTGGTACACAACAATGTGCAATCGGCAATCGCGGTTTGGGATAGATCTTTTATAGAGAGTTTAAATGGTTTACCCGCATTCATGTTCGACTTTATTATATCTAGAACCGATTTCACCGACGAAAATCTACTACCTATGAACACAGCCAATTTATCCAGAATCTCGTCACTTTCTTGCTCTGGTGCAATTGTTTTGATAGTAATTCCGCGATTTGCAAGAAAATCTGTTAGTATTATATCTCTGTCTTCGCTATCTTCCTCGTCGTTTTTCAGATCTTCTACAACCTTGCGTTCACTCGTAAAATTAATTGATTCAATAGCATAAGCGATTTTTTCGAGCGAGTTTGCTATTCGATCCAAAAGAATTAACAATTGTTGCGTCTTATCTCTATCCATAGTTGCCTGAGTATGTTTTCTTGCGAGAAAACATAGGATTCTTTACTTTACTTTTGCCTTCATGCGTTTTGAAAAACCTAAGATTATACCCAAAGCAATAGCCAAAAGCGCTGCACTCATCACGCGGAATTCTGGTGGCAAGAAGAAAGTAAAAGTGTGTGCTGGTACCCAAAACCACAAGCATGTAGGCAAAACCACACGAAACATATTCCGCCAATCGATGCGCATAAAAATATCTGCCGCATCCCATTTTCGGAAAAGCCCACCGTGCTCGATAATTGTGTCGGTGAAACGATGAAACACCATCATCTCGAAAGCAAATAGTGTGTTCATTAAAAAGGAACTCCAAAAAGCTGCCCAAAAACCAGCGCTTTCGCCAGGCAAAAGACCGGTTTCTAAAAGTCCATGTGCACCAAATGAAAATAACGGAAATACCAATGTGAACGCCAAACCAAGTATCCCCCAAACCAAAACACGCTCGTAAATACGTATGCCGCTCAGAATCCATTTACCTCGCGCAATTCGTGCACCCAAAAGCTCACCCATTGTGCCCAAAACTGAGATTTTAACAAAACCCATGACGTATGGATGCGCTTTCGTAAGCTCAACAAAAACTTCGCGCGATGCCGGAAAACCAAGCATGGCAATAACTGCACCCAAAAACGATATCCAGATCAAAGTTATTGTTGTGCCCATTCTACTCTCCAT
>CAYUDB010000062.1:0-13101 GCA_964443405.1 uncultured bacterium
GCAGGGCATATGCAAACTGCGCAAACACAAGATGGAACACACGGTTTTAGCTTGGTCTCGACAGTTGTGATACCCGGTTTCGATTTTGCCGATTTTGAGCTTTGCGAAGATTTTCACTGCCATCATCAATAAAATCGGGCAGTTATCACATTTCCACCAACGATACATCGGGCAAATGGCGTGTAAAATTTGAAAACATAAGCGTAAAACGCTCGCTATCGAACTCAAATAGCGAATACGAGGCAGGGTCGATTTGAATTTTCCAGAAATACGGCTCTGCCATATTCAGTAGTTTTGCGAAAAGAGGTTTTAGTACTGCACGATGGCTCACAATCATAACAGTTTGCCCCACATGGACATGCGCAATTTCCATCGTGGCATTGAATGCACGCATACCTACTTTTTCAAGACTCTCACCATTTGGAATTTCGAGTTTCTCGGGGTTTGTGCGCCAAAGGGTGTAAAGATCATGGAAATTTTGCGACACTTCAGAATGTAACACACCTTCCCAACTTCCAAGAGATATGTTCGTAAAATTTTCGCAGACAATTGGCTGCAAATTGAAATGTTTGGCTGTAGGTAATGCCGTTTGCACGGCGCGAGTAAGTGGACTTGTGTATATCGCGTTTATGTTACTATGCGCAACTAGCTCATCGGCAAGAGCTTGCGCCTGCATTATACCGATATCGTTGAGCGGAAAATCAACTTGCCCGCGGAAAATATTGTTGCGATTAGCAATAGTTTCGCCATGACGCACAAAAATTATTCTTGTAATCATCAAAAAATCTCCAGTTCAAACGTTTTCGAAATAAGATAAAGCATGGATATCAGCAAATTACGGAAAAAAACGTTCGATATGCCACAGCATCCAAACTGGTTTGTGGTTGCCTAGCACAAATATCTGTTAGTATTTTTTATTGCCATGAGCCTTCGTGAAAAATCGGCAGCCAAAGCTACTTCATCATTCGATTATCTTCCACGTGGAGACTGCAACGAGGAAGCTGCCTGCTTATAGATGATGTAATCGAACCCAAAATTGTGCGAGGATAACCCCGATTTTCCAATGTCGCTGTTGCTCACATGATAGGCACCATCGTAGCGCGCAAAAGCAGTGGCATCCTTGCCTATGTCGAAAATAGGCACGGAAAAGCCAAGAAGAAAGCTGTCATCGATGAACCCTGCGTGGATATTCCAGTTATCGAGCTTGCAGTTGGCTCCAAGGCAAGGCAAAAATGCTCGAGCAGAACCGTCATAGCGCGAACCAGCCCAAAGCTCGAGCCAAGGGTTCGTGCGAGCGCGAAAAATTGCAGAAACACTCGGCAGGCTGTGCCAACTTGCTCCGTTTTCGAGTGCTAAATTCGGCGGCAAAATGTCCTCAGCAAAAATATCGAAAGTGTAGGATTTTAGACGAAAACTTGCGCCAGCATCCATCGCGAAAGCAAGTTTACTCTCACCGTTCGCGAAAACAACATCACCACTCTCGAAACCATGCGCATTCGACAAATCGTATGACAAAAAATCGAATTTCGGCGCAGCAAAAACATCGAACAAAAGATCGCCTGCACACATAAATGGACTAACATAATACAAACCAAGCTCTTGAACGCTAGAATATGTGCAACCCTCATATTTCAAGCGCAAACCAAATGCGCCAAATTTGAACTTGCGCGTGAAAGCTTTAACGTTCGCACTAGTCAGGTTCGACCCAACACCTAAAAGAGGCTTCTCGAAATCGGCTGAGAAAAAATAGCGGAAATTGCCTGTAGCAACAGGATACCCAGGAAAACCGTGGATATTGTCGCCCACTGCAAAAACATTATCGAATGCAAGGAAAAGCGAAAAAAACAAAACCAATGTCCGCATCTTCATCGAAACCTCGCTTTTCAAAGCTAACGATTTCTACATAACCGTCCTACAAAATCAGGGCGTGCCATATCAAAGTGCTATGGCACGCCAAATATTTCGCTAGGGCTGATATTTCTTTATTATCTCATATTCGAGCGCGACACGGCGGTTGATGAATCTACCTTCGGGGAACTCATTATTGCCTATGAGAATATCCCGGAAATAGCCGCGTTCCCACACTTTAATTACAAAAGGCTTGTCCATGCCATAGCCCTGTGTGCCCATGCTAACATTGTTTGACGCAAGCCAGCTATCAAGCTCTTTGGTGTCGCCAAATTTAAGAAGTGTCATAAGCATACGACGCAAATTGCGGTTTTCCTTTTCGGCACGATTTTGGCTCAGTTCTTGGTTGAACTCTGGCGTACCGATAACATCTGTATGACCACCCACAACGACTTTGAATGAAGTTTTCTTTTGATTTGCTTTGTCTATGAAATCGGTAGCGATTTTCTCGAGCCTGCCTTCAAGGAACGGTGATTGGCTGAATGTGCCGCCGAAAGTGAAGTTGATAAGCACAAGCTCTTGGCGCTTCTCTTCTTTTATTACATTCACAGACACGGGTTCGGAACGCATCTCGAGTACTTGACCGACATTGTCACGCAGGTAAACTCTCGCGAAATATTGTTTGTTCGGTTCGGGTGGTTCGCCGTCATTGCCCTGCCAGTTCCATGGAATTTGTGTAGGCGGGAAACCGCTGCCTGCGGCAAGAAGACGAAATTCCTCATTTGACTCGTCAACCACCGCTACGTAATACGTGTCGATGCCGGCATCGGAAACGATAGCGCCAAGTGTTATGCCGTTTTGTTCGGCGGAGCTGAGCTGAAAACCTTGTGCTGCTTTCGAGGATGCGCGCGGACGATAGGTTATGGCATCGCCATTCAAGATAATTTTGATGCCCTTTTTGTTATCCTCGGTGGTGCCATACACCATCATGCGCTCCTGAAGCCATTTGTCTGCCGATTGATATGCCAATTCACGTGCCTTGACTGAGCGGTCGAAAGCATTTTCCCATGTTTCGCCTTCCGAAGGTGCGCCCATGGCATGGAATAGGATGGTTATATCCTCGTTTTTGTTCACAAGGTCGCGAACATTTTTAATGAAATTGTCGATTTGTTCTTTCTCGCCCGCAGCAATTGTCTCACCAGGTTTGAACCCCTCAAATGTATATTCGAGATCGCCCGAATAGCCAATTATGCGCGCATCGATTTCGGTGCGGCGATTTTCGGCAGCAATAAGGGGTTCGGCAGATAGATTGCGGTCGCGGTTGAGCTTGCCTGCACGCGGTTGAACAAAATCGTATTTGTCAGTGCTTTCGACTATGACCTGACCTTCACCAAGTCCTTTGCTCATAAGGTATGTGCGAACAGCAGTTGCACGAGCCTGCGCCAAATCACGGTTATCCTTTTCGGTTGGCTGGTCGGTGAAGCCACGGAGCACCACAGCTATGTTCGGGTTTTTCTTGAGACGAGCAACATATTCGTCAAGTGTTTCGAGAAAACGCTGTGGAACTTCGGATTTTCCCTCGTCGAAGAAAATGAACGGCATAAGCGGAACTTCTTCGCGAACATAGCTTATCTCGTTGACTTTAAGTTCATTGCGCAGAAAACGTGGCGCTTGATCCATTGAAAGTTCCCCGAAGGCAGGCACTTCGAATGAAGCAACATTGTTCGTAACGTCTGCCTCCTCGAGCACTGATTTGCGAGTTTCTTCTTTTTCTGTTTCGTCGTCTGCTGCTACATAAACTGTGTAATATCCTGGCTTTGCAGGTTTAAAGTCGAAGCTAAAGTTCTGTGAAGTGTTGCCTTTCAGCTCATCCACCTTGCGACGCTCCAAAAGCGTGTAATTACTGTCTTTGTCGAAATAATACACTTTAACATGGAATTTTTTTGCGTTGTCGGCGCCGAGGTTGCCGATAACCGCATCGATTTTACCGCCAACTGCAGGGCGAATTATGTCGGGATAATGCTTCAGGCTATCCTGAAAGACCGCCAAATCCACTATTTTTTGCGGTGGAATCGGAAAACCATAGATCATGCCGAACTTGTGGTGCAAATTTTCGGCGAGGTTGCCACTCGGTATGATGAGAGCGTAGTCGAAGCCGATGTTATGCTTGGTCATACTGCGAAAGCCCAATCCAAGGTGCACGTTCGATGCATCCGCATCCCCCATGAGCATCTCGTAACCAGAGCGCAGTTGCAGACGTTTACCAAAAAGCCTGCCCTCAATGCCCAAACTCAAGCGCATGGGATCTTGTAAGGTAGCAGTGCGCAACGGCATATCAAAATCGATGGCGCCAACAACAACATCGCGAACATCGTAAACCACACCTGCAAGCGCATGGCGTGGCACTTTACCGGCTTCAACACCCGCAAGTGATATGTTCGGCTCGTTGATATCCGCAACTTTAACGCCAATATTGAGATGCCCCATTTTTACAAATGAGTTCACCGATGCGCCAAAAGCAAATTTCGATGTGCCATTATTGAAAATCGGGTCATCGGGCGTATCACCGTGATCTTCATCGTAGAGGGCATTGTTGAGATTATAGCCCACGCGATACGCATCGCCCGAAACACCCAAACTCCAGAAACCACGATTGCCTATTTTGGCAAGTTTGCGCGAATAAGATAAAGTTAGCTTCATTTGCCCGAAAATATCGTGCATAAAATACGAACCCGCGAGGGCAAAAGCATTCTTTTTGCCGGGTAATGGTGCAAAAAAGAAATTACCCTCCGAAAGTGAACCTACGTTCAGACCTGTGAAATACTTTGAATATGAAGTTGAAAACTGCATGCGATCGGCGCTGAAAAGCCCTGCAGGATTCGTTGCGGAACCATAGGCGTCATCTGCAAGCGCCACAGACGCACCACCCATGCCATCGCTGCGCACGCTTTCGAGCTGTATGCCCGTTTGCGCGGCAACCATCGACAGTGCCGTCATTAGCAATATCGAAACAATCGCCTTCTTCATGATGCACTCCTTATACTTAATTTTTTCATTATCATATGTGTTTTGTTTTCGTGTTTGATTATCTAACTACTATTATTGATCCTTTACAAAGCGGTTTTCCGTCCGACTCGAGCATGTAAAAATACGCACCCGAAGGGACTTTTCTACCAGCATTATCGGTAGCGTTCCATGTGAGTTCGCCCGAACCCGAAATCTCGCGCACCAAATTTCCATCGCGCGAAAGGATTTTCAATATTATGGCTTCTGGCACCGCAGCGCTAAAAACTGCTTCGTCGTAAACGCCATCGCCATTTGGGCTTATGGTCTTCGATTCGATTATACACCCATCTTTACGCTCGGCAAACCAAAAACAAAAGTTTTGCGACGCAAGTGGCAGACCATAACCCGTTGCATTGTCGAAACATGAAACACAAACGTCAATTGTATCGAGCGCAGAAAGAGAAACACCTGCAATACCCAAATCGAGGTGCGCACGACCCTGCAAATACGTAACTGAATAATTGTCAAAAGGTAAAACTAGGTTTCCAATATAAAATACTATCGTGTTGGCATCCACACCGGCAATGTCATCGGCAATAGATACCGAAATGTGCTCAGCTGGTGGATCCACATAGCCAAATGGCTGGGGATTAGATATCTGTGGCGGTGCAAAGTCACATACAAAGCTTTGCGGCTGTGCTAATATTTGAGCACCATTAACATCTGATATTCTACCACTAAAAACTATGGTATCGTTGTTCGTCCACGCTAAAGATGGTGTAAAAGTTATTTCATTATCTATCAAGGAAATATTTGGCGAATGACTGTCAAAAACCATGCCATTTACTGTCAACACAAATGATGTGTAATCAATTGGCGCAACGTTTGCCTCTATTTTTAATCTGACGGGTTGGAAAGTATTATGTGTAATCGCACCGTTTTGTGGTTCCACTGTGCGCAAAACGCCAATTTCGCCAGCTAGGTTGAATTTCCAACACACACGTGCAGTGTGTGGCTCGCAAATATCTGGCAGATCTGAGGCAGAAATACAAATGTTGTTCTCACCAATAAAAACATTTTCTAGTGTAGCAAAAATCGTGTCGCCACGCCAAATTGCATCAGCAGGCAAAACAGGTGCGCTGTTAAGCTCTATAAGAATGCCGTCGTGGAAAATACCACTTTCGTCATCGCTGAGAACGATTTTCAATGATACATTGCCTGTGAGATTTGCCAATGGCAACGGCGAAATTGGTGTTATAGATGGTGGCAGTGCATCATAAGAAATTGCAACCGAAATTGTGTCTGGCAAAAGTCGTCCATTAGTTGCATTTCTCAAACCCCAAAAACGCAAGGTGTTCACGCCGCTCGAAAGTAAATTGCCTGCTACACGCATGAATAAGGTATCACCGTTCATTTGTGCAGTGCAACTGTGTGCCGAACCCAAAACACATTTCGCCGAATCGAGTGACACAGGAAAATTTTTGTGTAACAATAGTTTAACATCAACAGTATCACAAGAGGCAATGCCGTGTGGCTCGAGAAGCTCCCACCAAAAGCTTTGCTCAAATAATCGATAAGTCACGCTACGCAACAGCACATTGGCACAATCATAAGCACGATCACCAACAGAAATATCAACCGAAAAAGTTGGTGGTAAATCGAAATTGAGCTTCGCAAAATCGAAAATCAATGTATCACCATTGCGCTGCAAAACAGAATCGACAAGCGAAAAAGTTCTACCTGCCACAGAAAAAACTAATGTAGAATAATCGATACCGGAAATTGAATCGACAAGGACAACTATCATTTTTGTTATTGCGGTGTCAATTGTAGCATCTTGTGCAGGTTGAAGATAGAGAATTTGTGGTGGTGAAAAATCTGTGTTTATAACAAAACTCTGAGTGGTCGAAAAGCCCAAGGCATCTACACAACGAAATATCAAAGACGCCGAGCTTCCGCTCAGTGATGTAAAGGGTATGGTAATTGTGTCTGCGCTCCACGAGAAACGCGCGTCGTCGGCGGCATAGTTGTGACCAAAAAACTCGATGCTCGAACGTGCATGATCAACGCCATCCGGATCAAAAACTATGAAACGCGCCGAAAAATCGTGACACCCTATAAAAATGCCTATTGGTGGCATTATTTGTGTTATGGAGGGTCCCGATTGTTCAATATGATAAGCTTTGCAACTTTCGGCTATATTCGGCTCACATTCGGCTATAACATCGAAAATACGCCAACACAATGTCAGATCCTCGCCTTCAAGTGCAGAAAGCCACAAATGCGAAGGCACAGAAATACCATCGCTCGAAAAAACAAGCCCTTCACGTTGGGTAATAGTTTCACCGTCACATATAACGTAGGAAAGTGGAGATATGCCTGAAGGTATGTCGGCACACATGATGTTTATCTGTTCGGAACCGCGTAAGTTACCAACAGGCAATACATTTGACACAATTGGAGCGGTGTTATCGAACAATACGGAAAGCATAGTTTCGGCAGAAAGCTCGGTGCCCCAAACATCTGTAATTCCACCGATGCGCACATTTATAGTGCCGGTAGAAGTGCCTGCGGGCAAAATTGCACTAAAGAAAACTGTGTCAGCAATAATATGCACATGCGGTGATGACATATCGTAACGTGTGCCCGCGAAATCTATCCATAGGGAATCGGCTATTATACCTTCTTCATCGGTAAGCAAAAGTTTTATTAGTATTGTATCGCAAGACACTACACCACCAGGACTTAGAATAGTTATCTCCGGCGGAGAACACGGTATTGGTGCAGAGACAAGTGTTACGGTATCACAATTTCCACCACAAACTGTAGCGCGATCACAGGCAAAAATTTCCACTGTAAGATGTGTGCATCCGCGCAGTATTAATGGCAATGTTGAAAGTGCAAATGTCAGTGACGAATCACGGAACATAACACCAGGGGTTGTAGCAGAAAATGTATATTCGCTGTCGCCAAGTCGGATGTTCATCCCAACACTCGCGCGATCGACACCGGCAACCGCATCGCGAATGCTGATATTAATCAGTTCGGAAGGCGTGCGTAGTGCAAAAGTACTTGGCACAAGCTCGGCAATTGGCGCTGTCTGATCGACTATGAAATGCCTTTCACAAGTGCTACTTTCACCACGCAAGTCTCGACAATCGAAATACAGAAGATGCTCGCCTTCGGTAAGCGAAATTGTGGCAACTACACTATCACTCAAATATGAGAAAGCTTGCGGCGTTCCATCAACGGTGAGCGAAGAATGTGCAGCGTCGAAACCTGCAGGGCACGATATCGATATCGCTACACGTGCCGAAGCACAGGAAAGTATTTCGCTTTCACCTGGGTCGAGGAAGAAACAATGCGGAGTTTCGGGAAAATCTACTGTAAAACGATGCGTAAATGCTGGTGCCTCGCATCCGAAAATATCAGAAACACCCGAAATATTAAGCACATGCTCGCCTTCAGATAAACTCACAAGCCGAAAACCTGTCGTATCGGCAAAATGAACCCCCAAAAGTAAACTGCCATCCAATTCGACTCGCGCACGAGAAAAATCGATACCTTCGGTGGCATCGGAAAACTGAAAACGCACAGTAAGAGTATCGGTGGCAAGAACATCTGGCAATGGTAACAAAAATGCAAGCATGGGTGGTGCACCATCAGGTGCCGATATATTTACATGGCGTTCTACAACAACCTCACGATGAACAGGCGAAGACGCAGCTAAAGTAACCGTGCCATGCCCAGAACTACTGCCCGAAACTACTGCAACATTCCACATAGCCGAAGCAATCATACCAGCTTCAACATGCGCAGGCGAAACATATTTTGTCAGATCTTCGGTCGAGGATAAAAATGGCGGCAAAGTTATTGTAACACGCCCGTCATCGAGTGGTGTTTCAGATGAGACGAAAGCTGTTATAACAAAACTGTCTGGCGAAAAACTATTGCATCCAACAGGCACTATCGCTTCGGGAACTGTAGCACCAACCGCAAGCTCCCCTATTGAACGTTCGGAAATACCTATGCCACAATAGGTTATTATACTTCGGTTTTCACCTGCATCGAGAATCAAGGTGTTCCAGCGCAACAAAACCGCACTGTCGGAATAAAGCCCGCCCGCAAATGTGTAATCCCATGCCGCTGTGTTATAATTCCAAAAATCTCCGTATAGTAAAACATCAGGTACTGTGGCATCGAAACCCGAAAGCACTCCCAAGCACACAAGTTTATCGGGTGGCTGCAGTGGGCTTTGCTCAAAAGCTTGCCAAAATGTTGGCAATGCACCAAAAAACTCGCGCTCCGATTCAAAATATCCAAGTGGTGTCGCAATTGGTGCACAATCGTTGCTTGCAATTTTGGTATCGAGGAAAACAAGCAAGCCCACATTGTGTGACACAACATCATCGTTTGTAATGTCGTAAGCTATACGAATTTGCGGGTCGGTGCCCAAGTAAACAGGCACAAGTTTCTGTCGGAAAGTAACACCATTTACATTCCAAGCGCAAGCGACTGTGTCGCCCACACGATGCGGCAATTCGACAATTCGTGCAGGTTCGGGATGACCAGAGATACTAGTCGAGTAATTGCCTTGAACCGTGCCATCTACGAAAAAATGCACATGTGACGTTTGTGCTGCATGAGGATATCCGTATAATAACGAACGTCCACCAGCAGTGCCTATGCTGAATATCCCCGATCTCTCTACGATAACTCCAACACTATCGTTCGATGAACGAATTATGGTTTTTGCGCCAGTTGTGGCATAAGCAACATCTTTTCGAGTTGCCATGCCCTGTGAGTAGCATAGAGAAACAAGTGTCATTGCAAGTGCAATTATGTGCATTCTCTTCGACATTTATTGAAATCCTACTCCTCTGCCAGTGAAAGGCAGAGGAGTTTTGTTAAATTAACGTGCGAGCACAAGCGAACCTGTGCATATGATCTTACCATCGACTTCAACAGCGTAAATATACACACCCGGACGACAAGCACCTCCACCAGAATCCAAACCATCCCAAGTGTAAGTGTGTGCATTACCTACGGTTATCTTGCGCAGCTCGATGCCTTGCACATCGTAGATATAAACTATAGCATCGTTGAAAACCTGCTTAGGATAGTTGATGTAGATGATGTCGTTTGCGCCGTCGCTATTCGGCGAGAATGGGTTTGGATGGCTACGACATTCGAACTCGTAAACAATGAATTTCGGATAAGAATATGAGTGTGGAATGCGATTTGCCTCGCAAGAAAGTGTGGAGTCGGCGGCATCGTGGATTATAACCCATACTGAATCTTCGTTTTCGATGCTGAGACCCGGAAGTTGCAGCACAACAAGTGTGAGCAATCCAAGAGAATCATCATAGAAAATACCACCGTCGCCAACTGTGTATTCGTGTTCATAATCGTATGCAGCAGGATAGTGCCCATGATCTAAACGTTTGCCTTTCACCTGCACAATTATGCTTGTTGGATCCACTCCAGCGAGATCATCCGCAAGGTTTATGCGAATTGTATCGAACTGCTCGATGTAGAGATTGGTATCAAGTTCTTCTGGGTAAACCACTGTTGGCGGAACCCAGTCGATGGTGAAGTGATATGTGAGTGTCTCGGCGTCGTTCACATTGAAGTAGTAGTCGGAAATACCCCAAATGCGCACGTTGACAGTTTCACCATGCTCGTAGCATTCGCCCGAATCGGGATGGAAATGCACAAAGGTAGTATCGCTCGAAAAAGGTGCACCAAGCGCACCCGAGAAGCTTATGTGTGCCGCATCAGAGAAAGCATAAGGTATGCCATTTACTTCAAATGTGCCAAGCGAAAGCTGCAAACCATCGTAATCGAGTATGGCTATTGTGATGGTCTGCACACCACATGTGCACGAAGAGAACCAGTCGCCTTGAGGATTGTAAGCAGCATAAACAGGCGGTTTCGCATCGTGGAAATAGCAACTATCGCAAGCCGAAATAGCAAGTGTGCGATCAAGATCGTTGTCGAAGTCGAAATCGTTGTCGTTTGCGTAGATGATGTAGTGTAACCATGTCCCCTCAGGAATAAACGCCGGCAAAGATCCAGGGATAACCCTCGCGGTACCTGCAATATCGTCGTAGAGCATAAGTGCTGCACCATCATAGTTGCCTGTAGAATAATCTGGGCAGGATGTAGTGTCCCATATCATGAAAATTGACGAATCGGTAATATCATTGTAAATGCCAGAAATATCTTCGATTAGCACTTCAAAATTATCGCCGAAACCTGCGGCAAACGTATCGCCACGCCAGAAACATGAGTCGAGAGTGGTAATTGTGGGTCCGGTAGTGTCGTCGTCACCAACGGTGAAACACCAACGAATTAGCGTATCGTTTGCAGGACAAAGCATAGTATCGAAGGTATCGCGCATGGTAATTTCAATGCAATACTCGTGGAATTCGTTCCATTGAAGTGCAAGTTGAGATATGTCGAAGCGTAAGGTTTCGCTCACAGCATCGAAACTCAATGAAGCATGTGTCATATCTACTGTAACCATGGGAATAGAATTGTCGAGCACAGTCAGCTCGAAAGCAGTTGCATCAACAACCGAAATTGAATCATGCACATGCACTGAAACCATTTGCGACCAATCGTATATGATCTCACCATCTGCAGGAATCATGGCGTCGGCAGTTGGCGCTGATAGGTCAACAACAAAATACCACGACTCTTCCATTGCAGGGTTGAACAATGTGTCGATTGCCGCAAGTAAAGTTACGGTTACAGTGTCGCCATCGGCATAGTTGCGAATGGGATCAATACGGATGTGCGAGCAAACACCGATAACTGTATCAAGCTCAACGTATGCAAAGTTCATATCGTGCGAGTAAGTATCTGCAACTGCGCCGCTCGAAATGACAAAAGCAAGACTGTCAAAAACTATGCCTTCACTATCGCAGAGAGCGATGAAAATATCAGGCGATTCACAAGAAATTATCGAGCCAGCCTCTGGCAGTATGAACGAAGCAGTAGGTCCACCTTGAGGTATGGTAAAAACGAAACAAAGTGAATCGGATACGTTCGGACCACACATACAAGGCATATCAGCGATGGAATCAACACATACGGTTATGGTGTCACCACCCGCAAAACGGAGACCATCAATGGATAAGGTATCTGCTCTCCATGAAAGTTCGGCATCGCCATAACGATATGTGCCCAAAAGTGTTCCGTTAACGCTAACCGAAACTGCCGGTGAAAGAGTATCGATACCCGAAACATCTGAGAACAGCATACGAATTGGTGGAGTTGGGTCAGCTATCGACGCTATTGGGAAAGAATATGTGAGTTCCGGTCCTGCATAGTCGATGTAGAAAACATATGTGCGTATATCGGATGTGGGGTTACCCAGTGCATCTTCTACGTTATCGACGCGCAGGTGAATTACGTCACCATCGACAAAAGTAGCTGGTATGCCAAAGTTTAGCATGTCGCCAACTATCTCCAAACGCCCTGATGTGCCATCGAAGATAGTAGAGCTACCTGCAGGGTCGGTAAACTCGACACGAGTGTTAACATCGCGTAAGCCATCAGGATCGATACATTGCCACGACATGACAAAGCTATCGGTACAGGCTATTGTGCAAGAATCGTGAGCCGGTGAATTCAATACGACAGCTGGTGAACCTTCAGATGAAATATCAAAGGTATCACACCAAATTGTGCGGTTTGCGTATCCACAGCCTGTAGAATCGAATGCCCATACACAAATTTCTACAGTGTCGAAAGCGAAGAATATTCTGTCGGCTCTATAAACAAGCGATTCACCATCTGCAAACCAGAACAAACGTGAAGCATCAACATCAACACGCACACCGTCGATTGTGATAAATGTGGACTCCGGCTCCACTGCATGGAGAATATCGTGCACATTCCAGTTTATGGAGGGCATACCCGAAGGTAAAGTGGGCATTGAAGGACTTGTGAGTACAACAAGTGGTCCTTCGATATCAAAATCGAATGTGAACCAAATCGAATCGCTCTCATATCCGAGCATATCACGCACTTGCCAGAACGATATAACGCCCGGTGTGTAGTCGAATCTGCCCGGAAATTCGTATGGTCGATAGACGAGCGTGCTGTCGGAACTCCAGTAAAGGTTCGCTCCAAGGAAGATTTCCTCGTGTCCCACAGCCATGCGCAATGAGTCGCGATTTACGCCATCCGGGCGGTGTACAGGGCAGCGGTGAGGCCGGCGGGGCCGGATCCGATGAT